>WGBL01000261.1 GCA_015494375.1 Hyphomicrobiales bacterium
AGACAGCCACGCAGAATTATTCGGGAAAGCCTACCGCCTGCCGCTGAAGTCGCGCGCAACATACGCGCGCGCGCGATTTCGGTCAAGCCACTTCACCGCTCTTTATTCAAGGCGCGACACTTGGTGCGCGCAAGGTGCACGCAAGGTGCACACTGGCTGCGCGCGCTATGCGCATGTGCGCCCACCGAAAAACTCTCGGCGCCCATGCCCGTGGCGATGGGTGGCGACAAAGCGATCGTCAGTTCGCCATGGCTCTCACCAGTCGATGCTGCCTCAGACCACTCCCGGCTCGCCCACCGGAGGCGGATCACCGCGCGCAATCGAGCTCAAAACGGCCCGTCTTGCTCGAGCCCCAGGGCCTGGTTATGAAAGGGGATGCCCTCTGATCCCCTCTTATGGGGTCCACATTGAAAGGAGCCCCGATGGCACGCACGGGCTTTTATTCCGGCAGTTTCGATCCGGTGACGTTTGGTCATACCGACATCATCGAGCGCGCTATTCGCATTGTCGATCGGCTGGTGATTGGTGTCGGGGTGCATGATACGAAGCGGCCCATGTTCAGTGCCGCCGAGCGGATCGAGATGCTCGAAGACGCCACGCGCCCAATCGCCGAGAAGAGCGGTGTCCCCATCGAGATCGTGACTTTCAACAATCTCGCGGTCGACGCCGCCCGGGCCCATGGCGCCAGGCTTATCATCCGCGGCCTCCGCGATGGCACCGACCTTGACTACGAGTCGCAGATGGCCGGCATGAACCGCGACATGGCGAGCGAGATTGAGACCGTTTTCCTGCCGGCAAGCCCTGCCGTGCGCCATATCGCGGCCAATCTGGTGCGCCAGATCGCGCTCATGGGCGGCGATGTCTCGGCTTTCGTTGCACCCGAGGTTGCCAAGCGGCTCGAAGCGCGCGCGACCGCCGCGCGAGATTCCAGTGGGTAATGCGGGTGAGATGGAGCGTCCGCAACCGCCTGGCCTTCCCCCCGAAGCCCGAAGAGATGACCAAGGGGCCGTGCCGCGGCCGCTCCCTCCTCCGCTGGTTGCTCAACGTTGCGCGGCATTGCCGCAATGGGTGTAACGCCAGGACGCTCCGGCCAATGCCCCTTCCCAGTGCCGCTCATCCCAATCCTGCACCCGCTCTCCCCGCTAATACTTCTGCTGGACACTGAGCTTGTGCTGGAGCGCGCGCATGGCCTTGCGCGTCTTGCTCCACTCCGAGCGCTTGGCGATCGCCGCAGCGTCGGCCCGGTTCTTCTTGCTGAGCTCCTTGAGCGCCGGCGCCGCATACATTTGGGCCGAAAAATCGAGATAGGCGGCGTTGTCCTTGAGAAGCTGCTGCGCCTCCTTGATGCGCCCCTTGTCGCGGAGCGCCACCGCGCGCTCATGGCGCTCGTTGGCGATCTGGGTGGCCACTGCCGCCATCACCTTCTTGTTGATACTCGCTTCGGCCTCCTGGATTGAGCGCGAATAGCGCACAACGGCGCTGTCCTCGACCGCGTAAGGTTTGCCGTCGGCCATTGCCCTATAGCGCACCCGAACCTTGGCAACACTGGCGTCAGCTGCGCCCGCCTTGCGCGCATGCGGCGGCTCGAGCTCAACCACGACATATTTCTCCTGCCGACCATAGATCTGGTTGAGCCGCAAGCGAACATGGTTGCCCTTGATCTCGGCCTGCCGGCCGAGCACCCGGCGGGGACGAAAACCGTCGCCGCATTCGATCTCGATCACGATGTCCTGGGCGACGACATCGAGCACGTCGCCGAATTCCTGATCAAAAATGCGCACCAGGTCGTCGGCGTGCTCGACAAAGGCGTGGTTGCCGTCCGAGTTGTAGGCGAGCTTGGCCATCAGGTCCTCGTTGTAGCCGAGCCCGAGCCCGATCGTCGTCACCGAGATGCCATCGCCCACCGCCTCGCGGCCGAGACGCGCGAGGTCTTCAGGCCGGCTTGGGCCGACATTGGCCAGCCCGTCCGAAAGCAGGATAACGCGATTGACACGGCGCTCGGAGAGGTGCTTGCGCACCTGGCGGATGCCCTCGCGGGTGCCGGCATAAAGGGCGGTGCGGCCCGAGGCCCTGAGCCGGGCTATGTCGCCGGCCATCTCATCGACGCCGGCGACCCGGCTCGCCGGCACGATCAACTCGACCTCGTGGTTGTAGGCGACGATCGAGGCATAGTCGCGCGGCCCCAATCGCTCGAGCGCCAGAATGGCCGCCTCCTTGGCCTGCTCCATCTTGCGCCCGGCCATCGAGCCCGAGCGGTCGATAACAATGGCGACATTGACGGGCGGCCGCTTGCGCTCGCTTTCGGGCGCCAAACCCGCGAGGCTCACGCGCAAATAGAGCTTGTCGGTTTTGCCAGGTACGAGCACCCCCTGACCGAGCTCGGCCTGCACCTTGACGGCGCCTCCCGCGCCCGCTTCTGGGCTCCAACCGGCAAGTACCAGCAAGGCCGACGCCGCAAAAAGCGCGCTCGCAATTGCTCTTGGTACTGGTAGTTTCAACACCGCACGACCTCCCGATATTTTCCCTGACAAAGCAGAGTTCGACAAAAGAGAGTTAATGCCAGGTAGGAAATGAAAAAGGCGGAAAGTTGTTC
>WGBL01000262.1 GCA_015494375.1 Hyphomicrobiales bacterium
GGGGACCACCTTCGCGTTGAAGTGAGCCGCGCAATCTGGAGTGCGCCCTGGAGTTCGGACGGAGCCGCGCCTCTGGGACAGAGCTTCGGGTTTGCGGCAGGGCGTAAATTGTTGACAGTGTCGATTTGTTGGTTTCCTCGTCTACAACGACCTCCGCCAAATACGATAACTGTCTCCGAATAGGAACATAGAGGCGCCAGCACCCAACCTGATACATCCACCGCCGCTCAACACCCCTGCTCGCCGACTTTGCCGCATGCGCTCTTTGTGCCATTATCGCGGCCGCTTTCGCTTGTGCCGGTCATTTGTCTTTCCAGAGCCAGAAGACGCGCAACAACCTTTCCATACGACTTTGCCCCTGTGCTGGTGAGCGAGTGCTGGAGAGCGAGGCGGGTGTGACTGTTACAGATCTTTCTACACGATCCGGCGGCCTGAGTGAGGGGGGACTTGGTGGCGCCGCGTGTTCGGAGCCCCCTCCCACTGACGCCGAGCGCGGGGGCGCGCACGCCGATACGGCGATCTCCGTTCGCAATCTCTCCAAGCACTATTTCATCTACAGGCGTCCCGAGGACCGCCTCAAGCAATCGATCGTGCCGCGCCTCCAGAGGCTCATCGGCCGCGCGCCCGCCAAGTATTATCAGGACTTCGCAGCCCTCAACGGCGTCTCTTTCGACGTCCGGCGCGGCGAGACCGTGGGCATCATCGGCCGCAACGGCTGTGGCAAGTCCACCCTCTTGCAGATCATCTGCGGCACGCTCCAGCCGAGCGAAGGCGAAGTGGTGGTCAACGGCCGCATCGCCGCGCTCCTCGAGCTTGGCGCGGGCTTCAACCCCGAGTTCACGGGGCGTGAAAACGTCCTCATGAAGGCGGCTATTCTCGGGCTTTCACCGAAAGAGATCGCAGCGCGCTTTGATGAGATCGCCGCCTTTGCCGATATCGGCCCCTTTATCGAGCAGCCCGTCAAGACCTATTCCTCGGGCATGTATGTGCGGCTCGCCTTTGCCGTCGCCATCAATGTGGACCCGGACATTCTGGTGATCGATGAATCGCTGGCGGTGGGCGATGTGGCGTTCCAGCGCAAATGCTTTGCCCGCCTTGAGCAGATCCGCGAGCGGGGCGCCACCATTCTCTTCGTCTCTCATTCGACAGGCGCGATCGTCGAGTTGTGCGACCGTGCCATTCTGCTCGATGCCGGCGAGGCGCTGCTTGACGGCAAGCCCAAGCGCGTTGTCAACCAGTATCTCAAACTCATGAACATGCCGCCAGACAAGGTGGCGGACGCACGCGAGAAAATCCGCGCCCTGCAAGGTGCGCCCGAGCCTGAGGAAGAAGGCGCAAAAAGCGGGAAAGCCACAGAAGACGTAAGACCAGAGGAAAAAAACGGGGCCGATGGCGCTGCCAGCCCTCCTGTCCCCACAATGAAAACGCCCGAGGAGGAGACGCCCGAAGAGCGCGAGCGCCGCCTCGAGGAGGAGGAAGGCTGGTTCGACCCGCATCTTAAGTCTGAAAGCATGGTGGAATATGAAAGCCGTGGCGCCCGTATCCGTGATCTCAGGATCATCGCCCCCAGCGGACGGCAGGTCAATGTGCTGAAGATGGGGCAAAGATATATTTATGAATACTGGATCGATTATATGGAAGACAGCGAAAAGGTTGGTTGCGGTTGCCTTATAAAAACCATACATGGTGTCGAACTGGGAGGCACAGGCTCCATAAAGTGGAAAAACTGGCTCCTCTTTGTGCCATCCGGAAGCAGTATCAGGACAAGAATTCCCTTCAACTGCATTCTGGCGCCAGGTGTTTACTTCATGAATGCTGGTACAAGTCGGTTTGTCAATGGTGAAAGAGTAATGGCACACCGCATGCTTGATGGCCTGATGTTCCGGGTGGCAGATTCAGATGAATTGCGGCATTCCGGCATTATTGATTTTAGCATGGAAATGGAGATAAAGATGTTTGAGGGTGCTGAAAATGTTCGGGGCCACAAAGGGGAGATTGCCGGTTAATCATGTCCTGTTCGTTTTATTATTCATTTCTCCTTGATGACGTAACAGATCATATTTGCAAGGCAGACATTCTGTTACGCACGCTGGAGCGTTTCGCCGGTGTGGCGCGCGATCACATCATCGTCCATTGCACGGACCGGGTGGCGCAGCCTGTGCGCCAGCACCTTGCCGGGCGCGTGCATGAGGTGGTGGTGGTAGCACCCTATCTCGATGGCAAATATTGCAACAAGCTGCGCCAGCTTGATTATTTTTCGAAGATCGGCAAAAGCGCGGCAGCGGGCGTCTTTCTGCTCGATATCGATATGGCGGTGCTCTCACCGCTCGATGTCGCGGACCGCAGCGTGATCTGGGGCAAAATTGTCGACGGCGCCAATCCGCCGCTCGAAACGCTCGAGCGGGTGTTTGAGGCGGCCGGTGTTCCCCTGCCCGAGGTCGTTCCCTGCGACTGGGGAAATGGGGAAACAGTCGCGACCAATCTCAATGGCGGTTTCTATTATGTCCCGCTGGCGCTCCTGCCGCAGCTCGCAGCCACCTGGCGGCACTGGGCCGAGTTCCTGCACGCCCGCCCGGAGTTGTTCGGGGCCGACCGCGAGCGTATACATATGGATCAAATGGCTTTCGCCATGGCCACGGTCGGACAGAGATTCGCTGTCAACCATCTTTCCGCAAACTGGAATTTCCCCTGTCATTCCCCGAATATCCCGCAATCATTCCAGGCCGGGGAGGATATCCGTGGCCTTCATTACCACCATTGTATCGATGATTTCGGCCTGATCGCACCGGTCTATCGTGACAATGGCGGGCCTGTGGACACCGCCGTCGATCGGATCAACGACATGATCGGCAGCCAAAGCGATGACCTCTTCCTTTTCGAGGAGTGGAAGCGCCGGCGGGCCAGAGACCTTGTCCGAAATCTCCCGCCCATGGATGAGACACCTTTCCCGGACGCGCTTCTCGCCCGCACGCGCCTGCCGGATGGCCGCAAGCGGCGCCTGATCTTGCATGCGGGCACGCCCAAGACGGGCACCTCGTCACTGCAACATCACCTCGGCTCCCATCGCGAGGCGCTTGCAGCACAAGGGGTGTGGTATCCGCCGCCGGATGACCAAAAAGTCCTGAAGCACCAATATCTGGTCCCCCTATTGCGAGCGGGAGATATGGCGGCCTTTGCTCGGGCCATCAGCGGAGCCCTTGCCGACATGCCCGAAGAGGCGCATACGATCATTCTTACGACGGAAGGAATCTACAATCATTGGTGGGACTATCCGCCCGAAAGCAAGGCGTTGCTCCGCCATCTGTCGCATCTTTTCGAATTCGAGCTTTGCATCTGGTTCCGCGAGCCGGTGTCCTTTGCCACAGCGCTCTACGCACAGTATGTCAAGAATCCGGCAGCCGAGGACGTTATGACAAACGTCTACGGGCGGGACATCGGTTTTGCCGAGGCCATGGCGGACGGCTGGTTCCGCCGCCATCTCGATTATCTAGGTTTTCTCTGCGAGGCTCAGGAGCTTTTCGGGCCAGACCGCGTGCGCGCATTCCTTTATGAAGGTGATACGGTCGAAGCTTTCCTGCGCCACTATCGCATTGATGACCTTCCACAGCCCGAGCACCGGCAGAACCCCTCGATGCGCGCGCCCGGTGTGGCCATCATGCGAATTGTCAATCGCTATGGCCTAACCGGAGAAGAGCGGAACCGCGCCGAGGCGCTGGTCTATGAGATCGACCGGCTGATCGGCGAGAGAGGCGAGCAGTTGCACCCAAGAAAGGCGGAGAAACAGATTGTGCGGCGATGCGCGGCGCGCGGGTGGGAGCTTATTCAGGCCCGTTTCCATCAACACTAGGAGGTGGGGATGACAAATCAAGATATAGAGACTTTGCACATTGCCGATAACAACACGGGAAACCAAAGATATTTTGCATTGGCTTCCATAAGACTGGAACAAAGTCCCTCGCACGAGCGCTTGAAATTCTGGGTTACAGTGTAACCGGACCAAATGGGGTCAGGGACCCCATGATATCTCGAAACGTTTTTCGTATAGCCTCGGAGCTTGTTCCACGCTTTGATGCTTTTCAGGATAATCCATGGCCGGTGATTAACAAATTCCTGGACGATACCTATCCCGAGAGCAAGTTCATTTTAACCATTCGCCCTGCAGAGAGCTGGATATCAAGCGTAATCAGGTATTTTGGAAACGAATATACGCCGATGCGAAAATGGATCTATGGTGTAGGATCGCCAATTGGCAATGAGAAGATTTATATTGAGAGGTTTAATAAGCATAATGATGAAGTGAGAGAATATTTTAGGGGTAGGGGCGAAGCGTTCCTGGAGATGGATTTGTTCCAAGGGGACGGCTGGGCGGAATTGTGTGACTTTCTTGGACATCCGGTCCCCGACGAGCCATTCCCGCATTTGAATCGGTCTTTTGCCAACACATGAAAGAGTGGTACGAGGCGGTTCAACGGGATCCGCCATCACACATAGCTCCCGCCGAGGCTCGTCGTCCCGGCCACGTCACCGGGGAAATAGCTCGCGCCGCCGCCGCCGGTATTGATGCCTGCTTGCTCCTCTGCCGAGTAGCGCTTGCCAGTTGCGGCACCTGAAAATGTCATGCCGTCGTTACGGATAAAACCCCTGTTCTGGGCACGGGCATAAGCAGTTGAGAAATTAGGCGTACCAACCAGCGTCACAGTCTTGTTAAACATGATGATCGCGGCGTTGTTGGCGGCCCGCATATGCTCCTGCGCAGAGGCCGAGATGGTGTAGTTGCCATCGGCCCTGATCCAGCCATTGTAATTGGCCCGCATGTGAATGAAGCTGGTGGCGAAATCTATATCGGAGAAGAGCAAATTGCCTCTGACCTCGAAGCCGACACGATTGCCCGTGAGCTTCACGCCCTTCACGGTCCACTGCTCGCTGAGGCCGTAAGATGTGATATTGTCCTCGGAGCCGACATTGACCAGAGTGACATTGGAAGGGGTTGTCGTGTCGCCGATGATGGTGCACTTGCCACCCTGCAATGGCTCGAGATAGAGGCTCTCGGTATAGGTGCCTGCAGCGATCTGGATGGTGGCGTTGAAGGTGTTGAGGTCTGTAGCGATGACGGTCTTGACCGCCTTTGTGATGGTGGCAAAGGCCGTTCCTGGCGTGAGGCCGTCATTGCTGTCAGAGCCTGTCGCGGCGTTGACATACCATGTCGTGTTGGCCGTGAGCTGCCGACGCACACCGCCCGAAGGAAAGGTCACACGCCCCGTGTTGCGATCGACGATGAGAGCCTCGTACCACGTCGAGCCATCAGGCGAGACCTTGACATGCCAGTCGTCATCGCCCGTGGTGCCAAACTCGGCCCGGCCCGAGAAGCCAGTCTGGAAAAGAACGCTCGCCGTGTCCGTCGCCGCGTTCTTGTTGACCTTGAGCTGATGTCCCGCGCCGGCGTGGTTGAACAGCGAGGCGGGCGAGGAGACAGCGAGGCGGTTGGTGGTATCGGCCGTGGCGTTGATGCCGACGAGCCCGCCCGTCACCGGGTTGAGGGAGTTGCCGCCGGCTATCACCCAGGCGGTGCCGTCCCAGCCATAAAGCTTGTCCTCGTCAGCGACCCAGGCGAGCCAGCCCTCCTTGGGCGCGTAGAACATCCAGGCGCCATCCTGATAAGCCGCAATCTCCGTCTCGTGACCGGCCCAGGCGCCGGTGGCCGAGGCCGCGACGATGTAGCGGTCGCCGTCCGTTGGCGAGGCTGGCGGGGTGGCGAGGTCCTGATCGAGAACCGAGAGCTGCACAATGGCATCGAGCGCGCGAATGGCCTCATTATGGGTCACATGCTTCTGAGCTTGTGCCGCGGCAATATAGGGAAGCTTGAGATTGGGAGTGTCGGTCATGATGCTCGCTCCAGGGGTTGCGCCTCGGGCAACGGAGCAAGCATAAGCCCGGCGTTTGAGACCGGGGATAAGTCGCGCCCGGGTCTCCAAGGACTGGGAACCGCGCCGCTCGTCGGGCCCCTGGCAGGCGGTGTTTGTCCGTCTTGCCGAACACCGCGCGCCCCCCCTATGTTGCGCTCGTCAGCCACCGTGTATGGGGGAAGGTGAAGGGGGCATTGCGATGGGTGTGAAGCGGCAAGCAATTCCAGATGTTATTGTGCTCACGCCCCCAATCTTCCACGATGCGCGCAGTTTTTCTCCGAGACCTGGATGGAATGAACGCGCACGCGCCTTGCCGAGATCGCCGACAAGTGCCCGGTGCACAAGACCCTTGCCAAGGGCGCTGCCATCGTCACCAAGCTGGCCGAAGACGGAGATGACTGAGCGGCAAGGGCCAACTCGCGATGGCCCGCTCAGCGGTGCCCAACACGGCGAGGGCCAGCTTGGCGGGTGGCGAGATCAGGCGATCGGGGAGCTCGGCTGGCGCGGGCGCAGGGGCGAGCCCGCGCGACCCCGCGCCGGCAACGCGCAACTCAACCGCCTTAACCGCCTTGGTGCAGTCACAGGCGCTGGCGCATCCTTGCTTCGATGGCCACCACGTGACCGCCGCCGCCGCCAGCTCGGCCGCCTAGCCGCCTTCACGCATACGGAATCGGCAGAACGGATCGACCCGGCGGAGCCGCTTGTCATAGCAACGGTCGGATTCCGGTGCATCGGTGTCATGATGTCCGCGCGCCGGCGGCCCGCCCCTGCGACCACCCCGGCCGCGTGAGCCTCGGCTTCCCTTGGAGCCCCGAGAGCCTCTGCTGCCTCTGCTTCCTCGGCTGCCTCTCGAGCCGCGGCCCCCGGAGCCGAAATCACCGCCCGAGCCGCGTCCGCCGCCCGAGCCACCTCCACCGCCCGAGCCGCCGCCACTTCCGCCACCCGAGCCGCCACCCGAGCCACCGCCCGAGCCGCCACGAGCAACGGCCTCGGTTGAGCCCACACTCAACAGCAGCGGCGCAACATAGCCCGCCGCGGCCACAATGCCCAATTGCGACAGCAGCTCTCGGCGATCGACTTCGCGCCGATCAACGCGTTCCTGCTTTTCGCTTTGCGCACTCTGTACATTCTGTTTGCCGCTTTGACGCACCATCGAGAACTCCCACTCCTTACAGTCAATAACGCGGGGCATTGGTCCTCGTTCCTGTGTCTTGCGCGGCCGACACAGGTTCCCAATGCCCGCCCGCGGGCGCCATGCGGGAACGGCGCAAGAGCGCCACAAAGCGTTATGACTTTCTATCTATGTGTCCCGATGAGGCGCTTCAATTAACGGCTTGTCAACGAATTGAAATTGTTAATCGCGCGCGATCGCGATTATGGTTAACGGCGGTTTCTTGTCGGCAGCCGCGCCCGCCCGCCATTCTCGGCGGGTCGCGGACGACAAGAACGGCTGTAAAGGGCATCAGACCGGCTGGTTGAACGGGTGGCTGAAAGGCATTGGCGCGCCTGAGGACGGCCGAGCTAATCACTCTTGCCGTGGCTGGCAGTCGCGCCGGCTGGCCCTTACGCGCCCTCGGCCGCCTCGAGAATGGCCGCCACGCCCATGCCCCCCGCGGTGCAAATGGAGATGAGCCCGCGTCCGCTGCCCTTTTCGGCCAGGAGCTTTGCCA
>WGBL01000263.1 GCA_015494375.1 Hyphomicrobiales bacterium
GCAGGGGGCGGTCGGGTTTTCCAACCCTAATCGCAACGGCCATGCCGGGCGAAAACCTTGGCAAGAACAAAAAGCGGGGCGGGATTGCAAGCCCCGCCCCGCCAAGATTGGAACAGCTTCGGGAGCGCGCCAGAAGAGGCACTTCCCCCCCTCCGGCACCCCTTCCGGCTCGGGCGGCGAGCCGAAATAAGTCATAAGGCTTACCGCCCTTCCGGCTCCTTCCCTCTTTAGTTCTCGGCGTAGTCGTAAGAGCCCTTGGACCACTTGTAGAAGACATAGCCCGGCAGCGTGACGTCGCCCTTCTCGTCAAACGAGAGTTCGCCGAGCACGGTCTTGAACTTGCCCGTATTGAGCGCCTTCATGACCTTGGCGGGCTCGACCGAGCCAGCCATCTCGGCGGCCTGGGCCCAGGCCTGGATGGCGCCATAGGTATAGAGCACATAGCCCTCGGGATCGATGCCGGCCTCCTTGAAGCGCTTGACGACCGGGGCGGCCGCGGGGTTCTTGCGCGGGTCGGGCGAGAAGGTCATGAGCGTGCCTTCGCCGGCATCACCCGTAATCGCCCAATACTCCTTGGTGACCAGCGCATCACCCGAGACCAGCTGGGTGTTCATGCCCTGGTCGCGCATCTGGCGGAGAATGAGGCCCGCCTCGGTGTGATAGCCGCCGACATAGAGCACATCGATCTTGTTCTGCTTGAGCTTGGAGACAAGCGCCGTGTAGTCCTTCTCGCCGGCTGTGTAGGCTTCATACATTTTTTCTTTGACACCGGCCGCGCGCAGCGCCTTGCGGGTCTCGTCGGCGAGGCCTTTGCCATAAGCCGTCTTGTCATGGATGATGGCGATGTTTTTGTCGCCAAAGTGCTTGGCAAGATAGGCGCCCGCCACCTGGCCCTGCTGGTCGTCACGACCACAGACGCGATAGACATTGGGCCCGCCCTCGTCGGTGAGCTTGGGGTTGGTCGAGGCCGGCGAAATCATGATGATGCCCTCTTCCTCGTAGACCTTCGATGCCGGGATCGAGGAGCCCGAGCAAAAGTGTCCGGCCATGAATACGATGCCCGCCGAGACCATCTTGTTGGCCACCGCCACAGCCTGCTTCGGGTCGCAAGCGTCGTCGCCGATCAACAGCTCAAGTTTCTTGCCGAGGACGCCACCGGCGGCGTTGATGTCCTTGACGGCCATCTCAGCGCCCGCCTTCATCTGCTGACCAAAACTGGCGTACTGGCCGGTCATCGGGCCCGCTGTTGCAATCTTGATCTGGGCATTGGCCATGCTCGAGGCGCCAGCCACCATGGCGAGCGCCGCGGCCAGCGTAAGCAGTTTTCTCATGGTCGATTTCCTCCGAGTTGATTGGCGCCGGTCCCGACTTGGGCCGGCTCCCGATTATGAAGTCGTCAAGGTCACATTCAATTAGCACATTTTATGGCGCGCGAAAGTGCTCAATCTGTTTGCCCCGGAACGCGTCAGCTCGTTGGAGCCCCAGCCCGCTCTGGTATGCCAGACAGACAGGTCTCACCTCCCTTCGCTCCTTGCCTCTGCCGCCTTAACGCTCGGTCCAGGTAAAGGGGCTCGTGCGGCGGTAGAGCCAGCGGTATTGGGTGGCCATCTGCCGGGCACGGGTGGTGCGATAGCCGAGCCATGCGGCGAGGATGAGAACCGCGGCATCGACGAGATAATAATGGAGTGAAAGCAGGGTGCCTTCGTTGGGCCCGTCGAGGAACAGCCCCCAATGAAAGAATCGCACCGCCATGGCCAGCAACAGCATGTAGAACGCGACCCGCCAGAAGGGCCTCCAGGCGAGCGCCAATGCCCGCCCAGCGAGCCACGCCGCACCGCCGCCGAGCACCACGGTGAGGAAAAAGAAGATCCAGAATGACTTTTCCCACAAGATGCCCATCGCTCAGACACCCCCCTCGAGATAGGCCGCCCGCACCTCGGGCCGATGCAGGAGCTCCTCGCCCGTCCCCGAAAGCGTGATCTGGCCATTGACCATGACATAGCCCCGATGCGCGAGCTTGAGGGCATGGAAGGCGTTTTGCTCGACAAGAAAGACGGTGAGACCTTCGTTGCGATTGAGTTCGCCGATGACGTCGAAGATTTGCTTGACGATCTTGGGCGCAAGCCCGAGGGAAGGCTCATCGAGCAGCAGGAGCCGTGGCCGGCCCATGAGCGCACGGGCAATGGCCAGCATCTGCTGCTCACCGCCCGAGAGCGTGCCGCCGCGCTGATGCTCACGCTCGGCCAGCACGGGGAAGAGCTCGAAGACGCGTGCGAGGTCCTCCTCAAAGGTTTCCTCGGCGCGCGGATTGAGTATGGCCCCCATTTGCAGGTTCTCTCGCACCGTCATGCGCGGGAAGATGCGCCGACCCTCGGGCGCCTGGGCGATGGAAAGGTGCATGATCTCATGGGTCGGCAGATGGGTAATGTCGCGGCCGTCGTAGATGATCTGCCCTGAGTGTGCGCGTGGGTTGCCACACACCGTCATCATGAGCGTGGTCTTGCCCGCCCCGTTGGCCCCGATGAGCGTGACGATTTCGCCCTCGCCCACAACAAGATCGACGCCTTTGAGCGCAATGATGTTGCCATAGTAGGTCTCGACTCCGCGGACCTCGAGGAGGGGGGCGCTCATTGGGCGATCTCCTGCTCGACCGCTTCCACTTCCTCGTCCTCGACACCGAGATAGGCGGCGATGACGGCGGGGTCGTTGCGCACCTCCTCCGGTGTGCCGTCGGAGATTTTCTCGCCGTAGTCGAGAACGACAATATGGTCGGAAATGCCCATGACCACGCCCATGTCATGCTCGATAAGAAGAATTGAGAGCCTTTCACTCTCGCGGATGCTCATGAGTAGCTCGTTGAGCTCGGCACTCTCGCGCGGATTGAGCCCGGCGGCCGGCTCGTCGAGGCAAAGGAGCACAGGGCGCGTGCACATGGCCCGGGCGATCTCGACCCGGCGCTGATCGCCATAGGGCAGATCGCCGGCGGCGTCATCGGCGCGCTCGGCAAGCCCCACGCGCTCGAGCCAATGAAGCGCGAAGTCGACAGCCTCCTGCTCGGCGGCCGCGTAGTTGCCAAAGCCGAGGATTCCCCCCACCGTGTAATAGGAGGCCCGCATGAGGGTGCGGTGCTGGGCGACGAGCAGGTTTTCAAGCACCGTCATGCCGGCGAAGAGTCGTATGTTTTGAAAAGTGCGCGAGACGCGCGCCCGCGCCGCGGTCTCATAGTCGGCGAGGCGCTCGAGGAGAAATGTTGTGCCATCCTCGTGGCGGAGCGTGATCATGCCTTCACTTGGCTTATAGAAGCCCGTGATGCAGTTGAAGACGGTGGTCTTACCGGCTCCGTTGGGCCCGATGAGGGCGGTGATCTTGCCGCGCTCGGCCTCAAACGAGAGATCGTTGATGGCGACAAGACCGCCGAACCGCATCGTCAGGTGTTCGACCGTAAGTATATGATCGCGCCCCGATACCGCCTCGGCTGAGCTCATCCGTGCCCCTCCCCGACAAGGTCGCCGCCGATGGCCTTGCGCTCGCCCACGGCAATGGTGGCCTTGCGCGTGCCCACAAGCCCGCGCGGCCGCCAGACCATGATCGCCACCATCGCAAGGCCGAAGACGAGCATCCGATATTGTGCAAACTCGCGAAAGAGCAGCTCACCGCCGCCGATCATCACAAAGGCCGCGACGGCGACACCGATCTGGCTGCCCATCCCCCCGAGCACGACAATGGCGAGGATGATGGCCGACTCGAGAAAGGTGAAGGATTCCGGGCTTATGAACCCTTGACGGGTGGCGAAGAACGAGCCGGCGAAGCCGCCGAACATGGCACCGATGGCAAAGGCGGTGAGCTTGGTGTTGGTGATGTTGATGCCGAGCGAGCGACAGGCGACCTCATCCTCGCGCAAGGCCTCCCAGGCGCGGCCGATGGGCAGGCGCCTCAAGCGGATGGTGACATAGTTGGTGAGAAGCGCGAGCGCCAGGATGATGTAGTAAAGATAGATGAAGCGGTGCAGCGTCGAGTACTCGATACCGAAAAAGCCGGCAAACGTATTGTCGCCAAAGCGCTTGAACTCGAGGCCGAAAAAGCTTGGCTTGGGGATGCCCGAAATGCCGTCGGGCCCATTGGTGAACGAGTACCAATTGAGCAGCACAACACGGATGATCTCGCCAAAGGCCAGAGTGACGATGGCGAGGTAATCGCCGCGCAACCTGAGCACCGGAAAGCCGAGGAGAATGCCCCAGAAGGCGGCGAGGATGCCTGCGAGCGGCAGGCAGACCCAGAAGCCGAGATCGAAGTATTGTGCCAATAAGGCGAAGGAATAGGCACCCACGGCATAAAAGGCGACATAGCCGAGATCGAGCAGGCCGGCGAGGCCGACGACGATATTGAGCCCCCAGCCGAGCATGACATAGGTGAGCACCAGGATGGCGAGATCCATAATCCGGCGATCAACAAAGGGTAGGAAGGGGAATATCAGCGCCAATCCCAGCAACAGCGGCCCCACCCACACACTAAGGGGTGCCGGTTTGGCAGCCAACCCTTGCCAGAGCCTGGGCGCCACGGGAGCGCGCACCACCTGACGGTCCCAAACAAGGAAGTGCAGGAGAAGCCGCCCTGCAAATACAACCACCGCGGCAATGACCCCCCACAGCCAGCGTGGCTCGAGCACGAGGCCTTCGGCCTGCTGAACCGTGCGGTGGGTGAGCAGCGGGAACGAGAGCAGAAATGCGAGGCCGCCCGCAATGAGGGACTCTTTGAAGGCTTGTGTCGTGCGGCGCTCCCCCGAGACGGCCTCGGGCGTGCCATTCACGCGTGAGAGTGTCGTCTCTGCCACGGGCCTACACCTTTTCCACCTCGGGTTTGCCCAAGAGCCCCTCGGGCAGGAAGATGAGCACGACGGCGAGCAGCGAGAAAGCCGCCACATCCTTGTATTCGATCGTGAAATAGGCCGACCAGAAGGTCTCGATAAGCCCGATCACAAGCCCGCCCAGCATGGCGCCCGGCAGCGAGCCGATGCCACCGAGAACAGCGGCGGTGAAGGCTTTGATGCCGGCGACAAAACCAATGTAGAAGTCGATCACGCCATAATAGAGGAGGTACATGAGCCCCGCGACGGCCGCGAGTGCCGCGCCCATGACAAACGTGAGCGAGATGGTGCGATCGACATTAACACCAACGAGTGACGCCATAACGCGATCCTGCTCACAGGCGCGTTGGGCGCGGCCGAGCGGGGTGCGGGCGATAATGAGCGAGAACACCGCCATGAGCCCCACGGTGGTCACGATGATGATGATCTGGATGTTGGACAGTGAGACGACAAAGCCGTCTTTCTCCATGAGGATGTAGCTGCCGGTGACAATGGGCTGAAGCGGCTTGACGCGGGCGCCCTGGGCAATCTGGACAAAGTTTTGCAGCACAATGGACATGCCAATGGCGGTGATCAGCGGCGCCAGGCGAAAGGAGCCGCGGAGGGGGCGATAGGCGAGCCGCTCGACCGTCCAGCCCCAGGCCGACGTCAGCACCATGGCGATGGCGAGAACGAGCAAGAGCGCCAGCACCATCAGAAAGAACGGCGTCGCCGCACTGAGGCCGATGGCAATAATGGCAATGAGCGCAATGAACGAGCCCACCATGAAGATGTCGCCATGGGCGAAATTGATCATGCCGATGATGCCATAGACCATCGTATAGCCGATGGCGATGAGGCCGTAGATCGATCCCAGTGTCAGGCCGTTGATCAACTGTTGGGCGAAATATTCCATCGCTACCCCCAAAAACCCCCTTTTCCTCTATCCCTATTATCTCCTTCCCTCGGCCAAACATCCCCCTTGTCGAATTTGATTGGTCTGCTGGTGCCTTGCTGCCGGCGGCCGTGTTCCTGTTGGCGGTGCCTGCCCGCCGCGGCGCACCCAGCGATTTGGCGCGCCCTCTCTCCTCAGCCGAAAACCGGCGCTGTCACCAGGGCCACCGCTCCGGCCCTCACCGCTCCCGGCCGATGCACCCGGAAAAAGGCCCGCCGGCCACCTCTCATCGTTCAAAGAGTCAAAGAATGTTGTGCGTGCCGTCACAATAGGGCTCATCGCCCGTCTGCTTGCAGCCACAAAGATTGACAGTGCCCGAAGTCTCGGCGACGAAGGCCAAGGGCTCGATGCCCGTGCCCTCGTGCGAGCCGTCACAGAAGGGCTGGTTCTTGGACCGGCCGCAGCGGCAATAATAGTATTCCTTGCCCTCTTCAAGCTCGACCTGATAGGGCCCGAGTTGTGCCGAGACGGGTTCGCCACTCATTGCTCGCAGTCTCCTTTGTTGATAAATCCCCTCGCTGCTTTCCTGCTCCGTGTCTGCTCCGGGCCGCCTCTGGGTCTGCTCCGTGTCTGCTCTGTGCCCCGGGCTCTCTTTGCTGGCTCTGCGCCCGCTCTCTGTCTGGGCTCTGCGCCAGAGGCTGCACATTCTTCTCGTTGGCTACCTTCCTTCTCGTTGGCGACCTTCTCTTTAGGCTACTCCTTCGCCTGACGCGCTGCACGCGCCTGATGCTCAGCGCGATCATATGCGCCCCGGGACGTCGCATGCGGCCCGGACCCGACGGCGCGGGGCGGTGCACGCAAACAGCCATAAACAAAGGGCGGCGGATCGACAAGCCCCAAGGGCCCGTGGGGTCGGGATTTTTCCAGCCGCTTCGCTCGCCTTCGAGCGTCATCAATTGCAAAAGATCCACCACTCTATAAATGTCGCATTGCATGAGGCACCCATTCCGTGATTAGTGATCGAGAACCTTAACGGTCAGGACAAGCGCATGAAACAAAAGGTCTTTGTGCTGAGGAGCGGGTTTGGGTGGCTGTGCCGTGCTCGGGCGGGTGCCAAGGCGGCTTTTGGCTTGGGCCTCATTTGCGCTCTGCTCGCTCTTGCGATTGCACCTTGGGAGGCGCACGCCGGCCGCGACGGCTCGCCCCCTTCGGCGCGGCAATCGGGCATAACCCTCATCATGGTTGAGGAGCTCGGCTGTCCCTATTGCGAGCTCTGGAACGAGCAGATTGGCGTCATCTACGACAAGACGCCCGAGGGCCGCTTTGCCCCCCTCAGGCGTTATGAGATTGGCTCACCCGAGCTCGACTTCCTGCCCAACCTCGTCTACACGCCGACTTTTGTGGTCGTGCGGGGCCGCGAGGAGATCGGCCGCATTGTCGGCTATCCGGGCGAGGACTTCTTCTGGCCGATGCTCGATGAGATTTTGCGCAAGGTCGGTTTCGACCCCGACGCCACACCGAACGCCACCGAGGCGACCGACGAGGCCAAGGACGCGCCCGCAGCGGGAAGTCAGAAACCCTCTTGAAAATACCTCTTGAGAAAACGGGGGAGGAACGGGGCATGAGCGCGCTTAATCGCAGAGAGTTCACGGCGCTGGCCGGGGCCTTCGCGGCGACGTCCGTGAGCCCGGCTGCGCCCGCGGTTGCGGCCCGCCATGGCCGGGTGGTCATCATCGGCGGCGGAGCAGGTGGCGCCACAGTGGCGCACCACGTCAAAAGGGCTGCCCCCGAACTCAGCGTGACACTGGTTGAGGTTCAAAAGCGCTATACAACTTGCTTTTTCTCGAACCTCTACATCGGCGGTTTTCGTTCGTTCCGCTCCATCACCCATGACTATGCGGGGCTCGCCAAGCTCGGGGTCGAGATCGTGCACGACTGGGCGATGGGGGTGGATACGGCGAGGCGCACCGTCGCGCTCCGCTCCGGCACGACGCTCGACTATGACAAGCTGGTGCTGTCGCCGGGCATCGACCTCAAGTATGAGACCATCGAGGGCTACGACCCGGAAGTGGCCGAGCGCATGCCTCATGCCTGGAAAGCGGGCGTGCAGACCCGCATCTTGCGGCGCCAGATCACCGACATGCCCGATGGCGGCGTTGTTGTGCTCGCGCCGCCGCCCAACCCGTACCGCTGCCCGCCGGGGCCCTATGAGCGGGTCTCGATGATCGCCCATTATCTCAAGTATCACAAACCGCGCTCAAAGCTCATACTGCTCGATCCCAAGCCCAAGTTCTCCAAGCAGGCGCTCTTCATGGAGGGGTGGGAGCAGCACTACGGCGGCATCATCGAGGTGCGGCTCTCCAACGAAGTGCAGAACCAGCGCGTGGTGCGTGTCGACGGCAACCGCATGGAGCTCGAGACCGCCGACGGCGAGACCTTGAAAGCCGCCGTCGCCAATGTCATCCCCGCCCAGCGCGCCGGCCAGATCGCGCATCTCGCCGGTTGTGCCGATGGCGATTGGTGCCCCATCAGGCCGTCCAACTTCTCATCCACCCTCGTTGAAGACGTCTATGTCTTGGGCGATGCTGCAATCGCCAGCAAGATGCCCAAATCGGGCTTTTCCGCCAACAGCCAGGCCAAGGTGGTGGCCAACGACATCGTCGCAGCGCTCGCCGGCAAGAAGCGCTTTCCGCCGCGCTATCGCAACACCTGCTGGTCCCTCATCGCCACCAACAACGCGGTCAAGGTCGGCGCCAGCTACAAGGCCGGCGAAAAGTTGGTCGAGGTGACCTCCAAATTCATCTCCAAGGTGGGCGAGGAAGCATCCCTCAGGGCGCGCACTTTTGAGGAGGCGCTTGGCTGGTACGACAGCATCACGGCCGACATGTTTGCCAAGGGATGAAGGCGCGTGCGACTTGTGCCGAAACGGCTCGCGGGCGAGCAGGCGAGCAACGCGGTCTGGCCACCGCCGGCACACGGGCAGAACGGGGAGCCCTCGAGAGTGCTTCCTCTGGTCAGAGAGACCAGCGGGCGCAACCCGTCAAGGAAAAGCCAATGCGCCCTTCGTGAATTGGATTTTCCATAATATATCTTATGCGAATAAGTATTCGGGGCAAATCCGGTTTAAAGATTAAAGGCTTATTGGCGCGCACCCACAACTTGTGACGGCAACTCTTCACTCTTTTTGCCGCCCCACTCCCCCATTTTGACGCCGGCGCGCTCTTGTTGCTTTGTGCGAGATGAATCGGGGGCAAGCGGCCTGGGACGAGCGACCCGGTATGGGGCCAGTGGACATGAGCCGGAGGAGCAATGAACACCAAGAGGCCGTAGGCAGAGCAAGAGGCCGTAGGCAGAGCAAGGGGCCGTAGGCAGAGCAGGTGGCTAACAGAACAAGGGGCACGCCATGGGCCAACGAACAACGCTCGATGATCTGCGCGCCGTGATGGCGGCGTTGCGCACGCCTGGCTCGGGCTGCCCATGGGACCTCGAGCAGAGTTTTGAGACCATTGCCCCTTATACGCTCGAAGAGGCCTATGAGGTGGCCGACGCGATCGAGCGGGGGCAGCGCGACGCGCTCAAGGAAGAGCTTGGCGATCTCCTCTTCCAGGTCGTCTATCACGCGCGGCTTGCCGAGGAGGAGGGGGCGTTCGATCTCGATGATGTGGTGGCAGCCATTACCGAGAAGATGATCCGTCGCCACCCCCATGTCTTCGGCGATGCGGCGGCCCGCGATGTGCGTGATGTCGATGCGATCTGGCGCCGTGCCAAGGAGGCGGAGCGTCGGGCGCGCGATGGTGCCATGATGCCGACAGAAGGCCGGCAGGCCGCAGCAGGGGCGAATACCGTAGCGAACGCCGTTGACCAGGCTCGAGATGCGCGCCGAACGCGCCAGGCTCAAAGCGGAAACCCGTTTGAGGGCATCGCGCGGGCGCTCCCGGCGCTCATGCGGGCGCAAAAGCTGCAAAAGCGCGCGAGTGAGTGGGGGCTCGATTGGGCCGATGCCCGAGAGGTGCTCGCCGTGGTCCGAGAGGAGCTTGGCGAGCTTGAGCATGCCATAGATGAAGGTGGCCCTGCTGACATTGCGCATGAGGTGGGCGATCTGCTGTTTGCGGTCGCCAACCTCGCACGTCACCTAGGCACCGACGCAGAGGCGGCCCTCAGGGCGGCGAGCGGGCGTTTCGAGCGGCGCGTGGGTCATCTCATCGGCGCCCTTGAGGCAGAGGGCCGCGCGATCGAGGATTGCGACGAGGCCACCCTCGATGCGCTCTGGGCTGCGGCCAAAAGCGCCGAGAGCGAAGACGAAGCTGAAGAGATGTGAGCAGGGGCGCCGTGTGAGCCACCCGGTCATCGGGCCAACCGTTGGGCGAAGATTGGAGAAGGCGTGAAGCAAGATGGCGGCAGCCAGGGCGCAAACGGGGCGGCGGGGCAAGGCCGAGCGGCAGAGCAGCGCCGAGCGGCCAAGCAAGGTGGAGCAGCCGAGCAAGGCCGAGAGCAATGGCGTGAAGGACGAGGACACGCTGCGCCGCGCGGTTCTCGAGACCGCGCGCGCCATGAGCCGCGAGGGCCTGACGCCGGGCCGCTCGGGCAATGTTTCGGCGCGTTGGCAAGAGGGCATGCTGATCACGCCCTCGGGGCTTCCCTACGAGGCGATAACAAGCGCCGACATCGTCCGCGTGGGGCCGCGCGGTGAGGTCGCGGAAGGCGCCCCCAAACCATCAAGCGAGTGGCGCTTTCATCTTGCCGCCTATCGGACCAGGCCCGACGCCATGGCCCTTGTCCACACCCACTCGCTCCATGCCACCGCCCTCGCCGCCGCGCATAAGCCGATCCCGGCTTTCCACTACATGGTGGCCGTCGCAGGTGGGGACGACATCCCACTCGTCCCCTATGCGCTGTTCGGCTCCGAGGCCCTGGCCCAGCATGTCGCCAAGGGGCTCGAAGCGCGCAACGCCTGTCTGCTGGCCAACCATGGCGTGGTTGCCATCGGCCCCTCGCTCGCGGCAGCGCTCGAGCTGGCCCGCGAGGTGGAGACGCTGGCGGCGCAATATCTCAAGGTGCTGAGTCTCGGGAAGGGCAGTGTCCATCTCCTGAGCAAGAAGGAGATGGCTGCGGTCAAGAGGCGCTTTGCAGACTATGGCCAATAGGGTTGCAGACTATGGCCAACAGGGGGGGTGCCGACTATGTCCAATAGGGAGGCCGGCCGCGGAGAACGACGCTCTGGGCCGCCGCCTGGTTCCCCTCTCTCAGCTGCGCGTGCGTGCGGCTCCTGAAACGGACGCGCTTGCGTGGCCGCGAAGCGGCGCTGTCCTGCTCCCATGGCGGGGCATGGAAAAGCCAAGGCCGCGCATGGGCGAGGGGCGCTTCGCTCTCATGCGCCGCCCAGTCTCCCCACTCACAAGGCCGCGCATGGCGAGGGGCGCTTATAACTCGTAACGCGCTACCCGAGGATCGCCCTCGCCAAGGGGCGGTCAGTCCTGCAAGTCCTGTGAGCCGGGCACTGCGCCCACAAGCCGCCAGGCCATGGGCAGCAACGCCGCCGCAAGCAACGCCTTGAGCCCATCGCCCAAAAGGAACGGGAAGAGCCCGAGCGCAAGCGCTTTCTCAAAGCCGACAAAGCCCGCAAGCCAGGCAACGCCGAAGAGATAGATGATCGCCGAGCCGACAAGCATGGCCCCCAGAATGCGCAGCGCCGGCCGCCCCCAGCCGCGCTCGGAAAGCCACCCCACGGCCAGCGCGGCGAAAAAGAAGCCGATCAGATAGCCGGCCGTCGGGCCCATGAAATAGGCGAGCCCGCCGCCTTTGGCAAAGACGGGCAGGCCAATTGCGCCCTCGGAAAGATAGAGCGCCACCGTGGCGCCGGCGAGCCGAGAGCCAAGCGCCAGGGCGATGAGCAGAACCGCGAATGTCTGCATGGTCATCGGCACGGGCCACATCGGCACCTGAATGTGGGCCGAGACCGCAATCAACAGCGAGCCCGCT
>WGBL01000264.1 GCA_015494375.1 Hyphomicrobiales bacterium
AGCAACACCTCGTCGATCTCGATCACCCGGCTCGCGGCTGCCACCGACCGCCCCGAGCGCTTCATCGGCATGCATTTCATGAACCCGGTGCCGGTCATGAAGCTCGTCGAGCTCATCCGCGGCATCGCCACCGAAGAAGAGGCCTTTGAGGTCTCGCGGGCCTTTGTCGAGGGGCTCGGAAAGTCGATTGCGGTGGCCGAGGACTTCCCCGCCTTCATTGTCAACCGCATCCTGCTGCCGATGATCAACGAGGCCGTCTATACGCTTTATGAGGGCGTCGGCAATGTCGAGGCCATCGACAAGTCCATGCGGCTCGGCGCCAACCACCCTATGGGCCCGCTCGAGCTCGCCGATTTCATCGGGCTCGATGTTTGTCTGTCGGTCATGCAGGTGCTTTATGAGGGGCTGGCGGATTCGAAGTATCGCCCCTGCCCTCTGCTCGTGAAATACGTCGAGGCGGGCTGGCTCGGCCGCAAGACGGGCCGCGGCTTTTATGATTACCGCGGCGAGGCGCCCGTCCCGACGCGCTGAGCGCCAATCGCTGAGCGCCCACCCGTTGAGTGCCGTCTGGCCGAGGGGCGAGCCATTGCGCGAGGCGCGGCACTGGGGCCGGCGCGGTACAGGGGTGGCGTGGTACAGGGGCGGCGCGGTACAGGAGCGGCGCAGTACAGGGGGCGGCGCGACATGGGGGGAAGGCGTGACACTGGGCGCAGCTGGCTGCTGAGCGAGGCGCGGCACTGGCGCGCGGCAGCGCATGCCGCGCCTGTCTGACAGGGTTGCAAGGCGCCGAGCCGCCGCCCATATGGTCGGTGTTTGCAATGCGCTTGTCCCCCTCCTCGCAAACCGCAATAGAGCGACAAGAGCGGCCATGTTCCCCGTCAAGACCACCGTAGCGACCCGCTATGCCCCCGTCGTCACCTGGGCGCTGATCGGCACAAATGTGCTCGTCTTCCTCTATCAGCTCTCGCTCCCGCCGGGCGAGTTCGAGCGTTTCCTGGCCCGTTATGCGCTCATTCCGGCCCGCTATTTTGCGCCCGCCACAGCCGGTCTCGGCGGCCTCGAGGGGATCGGCGGGATCGGCGCCCTCGGCAACGGCGGCTATCTGCCGTTTCTCAGCAATATTTTCCTCCATGGCAGCCTGTTTCACATCCTCTCGAACATGTGGATGCTGTGGCTGTTCGGCCCGGCCATCGAAGACCGCCTTGGGCATGTGCGCTATCTCGTCTTCTATTTGCTCTGCGGCGTGGGCGCGAGCGCGGCCCATGCGTTCGTCAACGCAAGCTCGCCCATCCCCGCACTCGGGGCCTCGGGCGCCATCGCCGGCATCATGGGCGCCTATATGCGGCTCTTTCCACTCTCGCGCATGCTCGTTGTCGTGCCGGTTTTCATCTTCCCGTTCTTTTTCGAGATGCATGCGAGCCTCTTTGTCGGCATCTGGTTCGCCATACAGCTCATCCAGGGGCTCGGCGGGCTCCTTTCGGGTGTGATGTCGATTACGGGCGGCATCGCCTGGTGGGCGCATATCGGCGGTTTTGTCGTCGGCTGGCTGGCCATTTCGCTGGTGCGGCTCAGTCCAGAGCGCTATCGTGCCTTCTACCGCGATGAAGGTGTGCATGGCTTTCTGCCCGATGGGCGGCGAATTGGGGAGGGACCCTGGCGATGAGTGTCTCGGATCTGTTCTGGTTGTTTTTCATCTTGATGGCCTTCCAGCCCTATTTCCAGAAAAAGCTTATGGAGAACATGCGCCAGCGCAAGATCGCCCAGATCGAGAAGGGGCGCGCCTCGCGTGTCATCCTGCTCGTCCATCGCCAGGAGACCATGAGCTTTCTCGGCTTCCCGCTCATGCGTTATATCGACATCAACGACTCAGAGGAGGTCTTGCGCGCCGTCCAGCTCACAGACGACAGTGTCCCCCTCGACATCATCCTCCACACCCCGGGCGGCATGGTCATCGCCGCCACCCAGATCGCCCGCGCCATTAAGGCGCATCCTGCCAAGGTCACGGTGTTCGTCCCACACTTCGCCATGTCGGGCGGTACGCTCATTGCGCTTGCGGCCGATGAGATCTGCATGTGCGAGCATTCCGCACTCGGGCCGATTGATCCCCAACTCGGCAATCAGCCGGCGGCCTCCTTGCAAAAGGTGATTGAGCAAAAGCCGATCGCCGAGATCGACGATCAGACCCTTGTGATGGCGGACCTCGGCAAGAAGGCGATCGACCAGATCCGCGAGACCGCCACCGAGCTGCTCTCGGGCACCATGGAGCGCGAAAAGGCCGAGGCGGTCGCCCGGCGCCTGAGCGAGGGCCACTGGACCCACGACTATCCGATATTCGCCGACGAGGCGCGTGAGCTGGGGCTCAACGTCAACACCCACATGCCGGCCGAGGTGCTCGAGATGATGGCGCTTTATCCGCAACCCACCCGCAATATCCCGAGCGTCGAGTATTTGCCGGTCCCCTACCGTCCGGCGCCAGTCAAGGAAGGGCGCAACTGACATCGCGAGAGGGGAAAATAAGGCGCTGGCAATGAATTTCAGTCGCATCGGGCGGACGCTCGCGCGTGCCGGGCTTGCCGGTGTCATCGAGGATTGAAGACGCTCACTCCGGCCGCATCGTCTCACCCTCTCGGCGTATCGTCAGAATTCAAAGATTGCTCGATGGCTTTGAGTGCCTTCTCAAGGGGCTCCAGGTCCCGTTCAACCACCAACCGCAGCTCCGTCTCGTCGATCTGGTCGTACTCGTGTCGTAATACATTTCCAATGTCCGCAATCTGTCGCCAAGGAATCTGCGGATGTGCCTGTTTGCAGGTATCTGGTAGCCGACGGCTTGCCTCGGAGATGATTTCCAAGTTGCGCTCCACAAGCTGGCGCAGTTGCCGATCCGTGGCAAATGTCATGTAGGCGCCGTGTTGGGTGTCCTCATGAATGTGAGCGATTGCCTGCAGCATATGCTTCACGATGATGCGGGTGCGATCGGACATCACGGCAAGCAGGGGGCAAGTCAAACAAGGATTGGCTGCGCTTCGGCTTCGATCTCAGTGCGAAGCGGCGCAATGAGCGCCTTGCGCGGAACAAGGTCGACCGGATGCGCGAGTGCGTCTGCGATCATATCGCGGATCTTGAGGCGATCGATGAGGCTGATCTCGACACCTTCTTGCAAGTCGAGCAGCAAGTCAATGTCGCTACCAGGGGTTGCCCTGGTGTGGAGAACCGAACCAAACAGGGACAGTTGTGCCACGCCGCGCGCGCGCAGCTCCGGCGCCAATCCACTAATCACCGCAACGACATCCTCAAGCGTTGGTGCCTGATCTGATGCCATTTTGGTGATTGTGGTTTTTTCAGCGAATTCTGACATTTCAGTGAGCCTTTCGCGAGCCTTGCGAGCCTTCATGTGCTGGTTCCGTCCAAGCTTTTGTGGCGGCGGTTCCATGGCAATTGTAGCACGATATTGACTGACGCCCCGCTTATCGCACAAACCTTGCTCGGGGGGAGGCGAGGGCGCCAAGCCCGGTTCTTGCTCCCGCGCCTATTCCGGGCGCGGCATGGCGAACGCGCCTATTCCGGGCGCGGCATGGCGAAGATGTCATCGACCATCGTGTAGTCGAGATAGCCGAGCCGGGCGAGCGGGCGGATGCGGGCGAGGTCCACGCGACCCTCCCTGATCACGGCGTCGTCGATATGGACGCCGACGACCTCGCCGATCACCATGGCATAGCCACTCGCCGCCTCCCTGGCACACGGCAACTCGATGGTCTGGTGGTAGCGGCATTCAAGGGCGATGGGGCTTTCGGCAACCCTTGGCGGCGCAACAAGCCGCGAAGGCAGAGGCGTGAGCCCCGCAAGCGCAAACTCGTCGACCTCGCTCGGAACCGGCGCCGAGGTTTCGTTCATGGCCTCGCGCAGGGCATGGGTGGCCATCGAGCAAACGAAGGCGCCCGTCGCCTCGGCATTTGTGATCGTATCCTTGCGTCCGGCCGAGGAGAACATGACATAGGGCGGATCGGCGCTCACGGCATTGAAAAAGCTGTAGGGCGCAAGATTGACCACGCCGTCCTCTGAGATGGTGGAGATCCAGCCGATGGGCCGTGGCACCACCAGCGACTTGAAAGGGTCGTGCGGCAGGCCGTGGTCGCTACGTGCGGTCTCATAGAACATGGCTCGTCTCGTGATCCGGTTGGGCGAGGTTATGGCTCGTCTCGTGATCCGGCCCAGTGAACATGGCCGACCCTTTGCTCCGACTGGGCGTGATTATCGCTCGTCTCGTGATCGCGCCTGGTGCGGTTGTGGCGCGTCTCGCCATCCCGCCCGGCGCAGTTAGGGTGCGGTGCGGCCTCAACCGCTATGGGCCCCGGTGTCGCGCGCCGTCCCGGGCGGCGGCTGCCAGTAGCTGACGATCTCGGCGAGCTCGGGCCGCGCACGCTCCTGAGGCTTCTCGCGGGGTGTGCCGATGTAGATGAACCCCGCCACCCGCTCATGGGGCGCAAGGCCGAGCAGCGCCCGCACACCTTCGCTATAGGCGGGCCATTCGGTGATCCATTGCCCTGCAAAGCCAGAGGCATTGGCGGCCAGCAGAAGATTCTGGCATGCCGCGCCCGCCGAAAGGATCTGCTCCCATTCGGGCACCGCCGGCCGGCCCTTGGCGCGCGATATGACGGCCACCACCACGGGTGCGCGCTCGAAGCGTCCGGCCTCCGTCTCGAGCCGCATGGGGCTCGGCGGCTCGCTTTCCTCCTGCGCCAAAATCTCGGCAAGTCGCTCGCCGAAGGCGCGGCGCTGGGCGCCTTCAAAGACGATAAAGCGCCAGGGCACGAGCTTCTTGTGGTCGGGCACGCGCGCAGCTGCTCGCAAGATTGTCTCAAGCATAGCCCTATCGGGTCCCGGCGGGCCGAGCTTGTTGGCCACCACCGAGCGCCGCTCAAGGAGCAGCGCCAGGGCCTCGCGTCTCACCATCGCACCACCGTTAACCGTCACGATACACTCCGTTGTCAAAATGGGCTGCCAAAACGCGTTGCTCGCCGCAGCCGAGGGCTGCAAAGGCGAGCGCATCTCGCCGCTCTCGCTCTCGTACGAGCCAAGCGGCTGGACGCGCGTTTTGTTTCGCTATCGCAAGCGGGCAGGCTATACAAGGCGCACGCGCCCGAGGTGGGCTGGGCCCCTGCGGTGACTGGCGTGCTGGCGTGCATGTGGTGCTCAGAGCGGGGCTGGCTGGGTTGGCGTTTGTCTGAGTTGGTGTTTGTGTGAGTGGTCGCTGAGGGTTGGGCAAAGTCCCATGTCGGATAGAGTGTTGCGTATAGTATCGGGTAGAGTGACGCGTAAGCGGTGGAGCACGCCTAAGCATTGCCGCCTTTGGAAGCCGGAGGCGTGGCGCGCTCTCGGGCGGTTGTGCAATGAAGGCGCGGGGACGGGCCGAGAAAGAGAAAAAGCAAATGGACCTGTGCCACGCGCCACGCAAACGGCAACGCGTGGCCGTTGCTTCGTGTGCAGGCACCCGGCCCGGGTATTGCCCCCAATTCGTGAGCTGGTGATCGGCCTTAGCGCCGGGGCGCTACTCGCTTTCGCAGTCCTCTTTGCACCAGTCTTCGCTTCTTTCGCGCTTGGCCAAGAGTATTCGGCAACCGGGCGCGGAGGCCTCGACTATGGTCAGCCGGATGAAGGCTTGCCTCGGGCGGTTCTGGTTCTCGATCAATCGGGCTCCATGTGGGGGGGGCTCGGCCGTTCCTCCAAGATGAAGATTGCCCGCGAGGCGATTGCCCAGAGCCTTCTGGGGCTCGACGGCCGGCTCGCGCTGGGGCTCGTCGCCTATGGCCACCGCCGCAGGGGCTATTGCGGCGACATCGAGGCTTTGCAGCCCGTTGCTCCTCTCAACGCGCGGCGCATTGCCGGGATCATCAAGAAAATCCAACCCGTGGGCAAAACGCCCATCAGCGGTGCGCTGCGCGAGGCCGCGCGCCTTCTCTCAGAGGCCTCGGATGATCCCGATTCAGGCGATCCTTCAGGCGCTTCCGGTGATCGAGCCCGCGGGCCGGACGCCAACCCGGTGCGGGAAGGTGGGGCGAAGGCCAGCCGCCAACCGGGCAGCATCGTCTTGCTTAGCGACGGCTATGAGAATTGCCGCCAGGACCCTTGCGCGACCGTTCGTGCGCTGCGTCGGATGATGCCGGGGCTCCGCTTTCACGTTATCGCCCTGGCCATGAAGCCGGAGGATTTGCAACGCATCCAGTGCGTGGCGCGTCTGGGCGGCGGCAAGCTTGTTGAGGTGGCGAGCAGAGATGAGCTCGAGGAGGCGCTCAGCGAGGTCTTTACCGATATTGCAGCCGCCCCGAGATTTTCCGGCTGGGACACTGCAGCGAGAGGGGCGCGCTCGGACGAACCCCAGGGCCCGCCGCGGCTTGCGCTCCGCGCCGTTCTCGCCGAGGGCCAGAGGCTGCCGCTCGAGGGCGTCTATTGGCGCGTGCGCAACAAAGCCGATGGGGCCAAGCCGCTCTATGAGAAGACCGCCACCGCACCGGTCATCGATCTTGCGCCGGGTCGCTACGTTGTCGAGGCGCGCCTCGGCCTCGTCTCGGCGCGCCGGGAGGTCGAAGTCCAGAGGCGGGGCACGACCCGGGTGTCATTGTCGCTCAATGGCGGGCTTATCCGCGCCAGGACCTTCGCCAGCCGGGCCGGCGCGATCCTCGACAACGTCTATTACACCTTGAGCAGGCGCGAGCCGGGCTCGGCCGGGAATGAGCAGCTGCTGGCTGTCTCTCGCGAGCCGAGCCCTGCTTATGTGGTCCCCCCCGGCGCTTACGCCATCACCGTCCGGCATGGTCTCGCCCGCCGCACGCACAATGTCACCATCCGAGCAGGGGATGTGCGCAATATCGATATCGTTCTCGATGTCGGTACGCTGTCACTCAGGGCTGTTGCCGCCGATGGCCGCGGCGAGGGAGACGGCAGCGCCCTCCGGCGTATGCTCTTTCTCATCTATGAGGACGACCCGGCTGCGCCCGGGGGCTTGCGCGAGGTGGCGCGATCGGCGGCCGATCGCCCGGTCTTCACATTGCCGGCAGGGCTTTATCACGTGATCGCCCGCTACGGTCTCGTGCAGAGCCGCAAACGGGTGACCATCCGCCCCGGCGCACGCACCGAGCAGGTGATGGTGCTCGCAGCCGGCCGCATCCTCGGCGAGGCGCGCATCCGAGGCGAGAAGAGGGCACTCGACGATCTCGTCACCTACCATGTTTTCGCTGCGGCACAGGGTGGGACAGCGGCCGAGGGCGCCTCCCCCAACCTCGCGCCCGACCTCGAGAAAGCGCTCGTTCGCACCAGTGTGCCGGCACCCGTTATCAGGCTCGGCGCAGGGCGCTATCGCCTCGTTGCGACACTCGGCCCGACCCGAGTCGCGGCCACAACCACCGTGGCGCTCGCGCCTGGCGAGAGCAAACGGGCCCTCCTTGAGTTCGACGCCGGCTGGCTCTCACTCCGGCTGGTTCAGCAGCCGGGCGGGCCGCCGCTCGGAGACGTCTTCTGGCGCGTGCTCGATGATCGCGGCGAGGAGGTTTGGAGCACCGGCCTGCCGACACCAAGCGCACCGCTCGGCGCGGGCGCCTATGAGGTTCAGGTGACCTATCGCGAGCGGCGGTTCACCCGCCGCCTCGTGGTCCACTCGGGTGAGCGGCAAGACCTCGAGCTGGTGACGTCCGCGCTCTGAAGGGGCATCGAGACGGCTGCGCAGCTTGCGTTCAGCTTGCCGCCAGGCCAGGGGCAGGAGGGGGCATGGACCCCACAATCAAGCCATCGCCCGATTCCTGTTGAAGACTGTTGAAGAATCGCCCTTTGTGACAGTGCATCGGGTGCACGCCTTCGGCACGGCTCGGTTGCCGGCAACTGCCGATGTGTCGCTCGTGCGGCCGGTATCGCCGCCTGCCAAGGACGGAGCGAGAGCAACGATGCTGGGGCAATGACGATCGGAGCGACGACCGGGGGATTGGCCGACGTGCACGCAAAACCAGCAGTCCTGCCAACGGCCCCATGTCGCGCGCCTGCGCTTCTTGCGGCGCGGGCGCTCGGGTGGGTGCTGGCATGGATCGCGTATTCTCTCGGGCCTCTGGTTCCCTCGCAGGCGTCTCTGGCGCAGACGGCCTCCGCCCAAAGCGATTGGCTCGGCACCATTGTCGAGCGCGATGGGAGCCGCAAAGCAAGCAACGATGGCGGCAAGAGCGGGGCGGCTCCGGCCCCCTTCTCGGCCGGCACGACGACCATCACGCGTGAGCCCCAAGGCGGGGCGGGTGCGGGCCCCGCGGCGGGCGGCATCCCGCTTCGGCTTTCGGCGCTCCTGACGGAAGGAGGCCAAGCGATCGCCGATGGTCTTGTCTGGTATGTCTTTGCGGCTGAGCGCGAGCGCAACGGCAAATACCGCCACCTGCGCACCGAGCGCCGGCCCGCACCCACACTCCGCCTCGCGCCCGGCGCCTATTTCATAACCGTCACCTATGGTCGGGCCTTCCTCACCCGCCGCATCGAGGTGGCAGCCGACAAGCCAAGAGACTTCGTCTTTGTGCTCAATGCGGGCGGGCTCCGGGTGCGCGCCATCTGGCCCGACGGCAGACCGCTTCCCGACAAGACGGTCCGTTATGACATCTATTCCGACGAGCGCGACCAGCTTGGCAACCGGCAGAAGATCCTGGGCGATGCGCCGGCCGGCGTGGTGGTGCGGCTCAATGCCGGCATCTATCACATTGTCAGCACCTATGGCGATGCCAACGCCACGGTTGAAGCCGATGTCACCGTCGAGGCCGGGCGCATCACCGAGGCCATCATCAACCACCGCGCCGCCCGCGTCACATTCAAGCTCGTGGAGCAGCCGGGAGGCGAGGCACTGGCCGACACCCATTGGAAAATATTGCGGCCCAACGGCACCCTCGTCACAGAAAGCATCGGCGCCATTCCCACCCATGTGCTGGCCGCCGGTCGCTATCGGGTGTTGGCGCTTCGCCACGGCCGGCAGTTCGCCCGCGAGTTCTCGCTCGCTCCGGGCGCCATCACCCAGGTCGAGGTGCTGAGTCGCTGAGCGATGACGGCCGTCGCATAATTCGTCACTCTCGTTTCTAGCTCACGCGGGGACCGGCTGCCTCACGCGGCGCCCGGCTGCATCGGACCTCCACCAGAGGCCGGCGCACGATCGCAACACCGCCACCAAACACCACTCCAAGCAAAGCGAAACCGATCCAACTCGCGCCCAAAATGCTCTACAATCTGATTCGCTTGCGATGTCGGCGACTGCCATTGCCGCTGCTCGGTGGCGGCTTACAGGAAGCGGGGGGCAACAGGGGGCTGGCTTTCCTCGCCCCGACGACCACGCAAGGGGTAAGGGGCAAGCGGCAAGGGAAAAGGGGCAAGGAGCGGCCTAGAACAAACGGGGGCCAATAACAAAAGACATGCATTGAGGGGGCAACTTCGACAAATGACCAGGTTCATAGCCGTCTCCAACCGGCGTGGCGGCGTCGGGAAGACAACGACAACCATGATGCTGGCCTACGGGCTTTCGGTGCTCGGCTTTCAACGCACACTTGTCATCGACCTCGACGCCCAGGCCTCGACATCGATCACCATGATGGGCCACGAGCGCTGGCGGCTCGCCAAAGAGCACGGCAAGACCGTCGGCGACATGCTAGTCGAGATGTTCGCTGACGATGAGCTCGACCTCGAGCCCTATATCGCGCCCCAGGTGGGCGATGTCTGCATCATGCCGGGGCGCCGGCGGCCGGCGCTTGACGTCATGCCCGCCTCGTTCGAGCTCGACAATCGCGAGCGCGAGATTCTGTTGATGAACGCCAATGCGGGGCCGACGATCGAGGCGGTGTTCAGCAAGCTGCAGAAAAACGTCGCCCGCATCCTCCGCAGCCTCAATGGCCGCTACGACATTGTGTTGATGGACTGCCCCCCTGGCCTTTCCAATGTCGCCTGGGGGGCACTCGGGGCCGCGGATTTCGTCGTCATCCCCTACATCCCCGACGCCACCGCCGAGGACAATGTCGGCTGGTTCGCCGCCCGCCTTGCTGAGCTCGATCCCGCCAAGAGGGTGCGTGTGCTGGCCAACCGGGTGCGCCCCAACAGCGCCTTTCAGGCCGGCATCATGGACAGCATCAACAACATCCACCCCAGTTTGGGGCTGGCCATGCCGATCCGCTCGGCGATTGCCGGCGCGCTCGAGTTCCGCAGCCATCCCCAGCCCATTCGCTCGAAGTTCGGCGACGGTATGATTGTCGTCGAGCGTCTGTTCAATGCCATGCTCGCCTGGTTCGAGGAGGCCGGTGCCGAGACCGCCGCCGCAGCCGGCGCCAAGGCACGCGAGAAGCTCGAGGAGGGGGTGTTGTGAAAGACCTCAAAGAGGTGCCCGCACATGAGCTCATTGCGGCGCTTTTTGACGTTGTCACCGAAGAGGCCAAGCGTAACAGGGCTTTCGCCCGGCGGCTGCTTGCCGTCTATCCCGAGCAAATCGTGGCGCGCATCACAAGCGACAAGGAACGCCGAAGCGCCTTCGACCCGGCCGCCTTTCATGCGGTCAACATTTTGCGCAACCATGGCGAGGCAATGTTGCGCGGGCGCCTCTCCTCGCTCAATACCAAGGCCCAGTTGCGCAAGGTGGCGACGCGCTCCGGGCTGCGGCTCACCGGCAAGGGGGCGCGGGCGAGCGCGACGAAGGCCGAGATCATCGACGCCATCGTTGAGGCCGCCCGCCATTACATCGCCCAGCGCCAGGCGGCAGCCAAATAGACGCGTAGATGCGCCTCGCGTGAGGACTGCGAGTGGCCGGGTGCGTCGGGTTCATCGGGGGCGCTGGGTGCGAGCCAAAATGGCGGGTGCGGTGTTGTGCCGGGCGAGGCGCCCCGCCAGTGGGCGCATGAGCAGCCCTTCGCTCTTGCGCACGCGTTTGGAGGGGCCAAGACGCGCGTTTGGGTGAGCCAAGAAAAGGGGGCTCAACGGCGCCCCGAGGCCGACGCCGATGCCACACGTTTGAGCCCGCTGCGGGCGGGCCTGAGCGAGCCATCGAGCGCCAGAGCGCGCCGGTATGCGCGCCGCGCCTCATCCCGCCGGCCGAGCTGCTCGGCCGCATAGCCGCGCCAGACCCAGGCCTTGGCATTCGTGGGCGCCATATCGGTTGCCAACTTGAAGTCGCGATAGGCGGCCTTTGTTTCGCCGACCGCCATCTCGCTCGCCCCGCGGCGAACATAGGGCGTTGCCAGCTCCGGTCTCAGACCAATCGCAAAGTCGAAATCGTCGATGGCCATGCTGTGTTTGCCGAGACGCTGGAAGATGAGACCGCGATTGTAGAACGGCACCGGGTCCTCGCCGTCGATCTCGATTGCGCGGGTGAAATCGGCGATTGCCAGCGCCCAGCGCTTGCGCTTCATGTGCAAGCGGCCGCGGCCGATGAAGGCGTTCTTGTAGTTGGGCGCAAGCGTGATTGCGCGGCGATAGTCGGCAAGCGCACGCGCCTCCTGGCCGAGCCGCGCAAATACGAGCGCGCGATTGCTATAGGCCTGATGATAGCGCGGGTTGAGCCTGATTGCGGTGGTGAAATCCGCTAGGGCCGCCTTGAGCTCGCCGGCCTCGGCGCGGGCGGTGCCGCGGATATTGAAGGCGTGGGCATCATAAGGATTGCGGCGCCGCGCCCTGTCATAGGTTGCGGCATAGGATGTGGGGTCGGACGCGGGATGGGGTGCGGAAACGGATGCGGGCGCGCCCAGGGGCGCGCGGCCTCTGCCGGCTCCGGCTCGCGAAAGATAGTTGGGCTCGCTGATGGCGGCGGTCACATCGCCCGGGCTCGTCGCATTCTGACAGCCCGCGGCAAGCAATCCAAAAAGTGACGCGACAAGGCAACGAGAGCGACCAAAAGAGCTTCTACGCAGCACAATAGACCCCAGTGTCGGCCGCCGCCCCGCAAAGGCGCGAACGGCGGACTACGCGATAACTTCCCCCTATCGCCATGCCGGCCGGCCAGCGGCCGATCATGACGACCCGGCTCTGAATGTGCCGCAATTATGGTTGAGATAGGGTTAACGCCTGTTCGAATTGCTCTCGGCGCCTTGAGCCGCCCGGCAAAACGGATGAGCGGCTGGCATCAGTCGATGGGGTGCGATGGTTGGGCTTGGCGGACCCACTCCGGCTGGTCGATTGCCCCCAACCTGGTTGACTGCGCATTGCCGGCGGGGCTTGATCGCGCGTGTGCAGGCGTGATAGGCACACGTGTCGCAAGCAGACGCGGGACCGAGGCATTCGGGGCGTCGGAGGCTTTTGGGGCGTTCGGAGCGTCGGGGCCATCCGGGGAATTCGGACCGTTTGGGCCATTCGGGGCGTTCGGAACGTTTGCGCCATTCGGACCGCGTGGGGCATTCGGGGCGTCGGAGGCGTTCGGAGCGTTTTTGGGCTTGCGCGCCTATGGCGGTTTTCAGATTTGCGCCGCGACTAAGCGTCTCGACTCGAGTGATCGATCGGGCAAACGAGAACGGCGATCAAGTCGCTCATTTTGAGGGTTTGCCGCTATAGCTCAGTTGGTAG
>WGBL01000265.1 GCA_015494375.1 Hyphomicrobiales bacterium
AACGGAAATCGTCCGCCCGCCCCGGTTTGGGAGGCAGTGTTTCGCCCTTCACGAGCACCTTGTAATAGGGCGTCTGGGTGACGGGCACCGAGCGCCGGACGCCGTTTGCGCCACTCGGGTCGGAGGTCGCGACGGTTCCGAGCACCACTGCACCCCCCTCGAGACCGACCGGCAACGGCCGGCCGAAGCTCGCCGCCGCGGCCGATCGCGAGCGGCGGCGGATATGGCTCACGACGGCTGCGGGGATGGCGGGCCGCACGATTGTGATCTCGACCGGTGAGCGTCCCGGCTTGCCCGCTGGCAGCCGCACCTTGGAGCTCGCCGCTTTGTATTCGATTGCGCTGCCCAAACCGGAATTTGTTTGGCTGTTTTGTGATCGCACAGCTCGCCCGCGCCCCCTGCGGTCGGCACCGCCCAGGGCCTGGGCGCGTCGCGCAAGGCGCTCTTTTTCCCGCGCGAGGCGTTCGCGCAGCCGCTTTAGCTCCTCCTCGTCGCCCGCAAGCGGCAGTTTGCGCTCGGCCTTGGCGAGCGCCAGGTCGCGGCGTATGACCCGCGCCACAATCTGGGCGAGTTTGCGGTAGCCACGGCTCGTAAAATGGATGCCGTCGCGCGTCCTGAGGCGACGGATCTCGCCATTCAGGTCCGGGCCATAATCGGTATAGCCCCCCGACTGGTCGATAAAGGCGTTCCAGGTCTCGATGAACTTGATGCCATTGCGCAGCGCCCGCTCGCGAATGATGCCATTGGTGATCTGGGCGGCATAGCTCGCCTTGCCGCCTCTCATGACGGGCAGGCCGACCCAATAGATCGCCACCCCCTTGTGTTTGAGAAGCGAGATGAGCTGATCGACGCGTTTGCCGTATTCGCGCTGCCATTCGGGGGCCGACATGAAGTAGCGCACGCCATCGAGGCGGATCGAGCGGCGGTCATAGACGCCTGCGATGATCACCGCGATCTCAAACTCTTCGCGCTCCGCAAGGCGCGCGACATAGCTGCGCCATCTCTCGTAGCTCCGCCCCGTAAAGCCTGCCGCGCCGCTCGACTTGCGGCTCACCCGCACCTCGGGATCGTCGCTGAGCTGTGCGGCCAGCCCGTCCCAAAGCCCGTCGGCCAGTGAATCGCCGAGCACGAAGAGCTCATAGGCCTCGCCCTTGGGAAAGGGCGTGATGTAGCTGGTGGCCAATTGCGCGCGGGGCTCGCTGGCGGAAAGCGCCAAGCAGAACAGCGCCAGGGCGGCGAAGAGCGGATAGTGTCTCAGTTTGAGTTTTTTGCGCGTTATCCCATTCACGTCATTGCCGCGCGTGACGCGGCAATCCAGGGCCCACGCGCAGAGGTTGTTGCCATGGGTCACCCGGTCACGCCGGGTGATGACGCGGAGCAAAGGGGGAGGGGAAACAGCACGAAAAGCTGCTATCGCGTAAAGGATGCTCCAAAGTGAGACACTACCGAAGAGCGCAACATGGGTTGCTTGTGTGGCAAGACCCGAGGTCCGGGCCGGGGCCGCACCGACGCCGCCCGCCCGGAAATGCGCGTAGCGGCGGTTGCTGGGTTCCGCTTGCGCCATATCGTTCGACACGTTCGCCGTCTCCTCGGTCCCCAATCCTCGGTCCTGTCTCCTCGGCCCACTTCTCGGCCTCGTCCCGCGGTCCCGTCTCCTCGGCCCCGTTTCCCCGGCCCGGTCTCCCTGGCCCTCTCTCCTCGATGGATCCTTGGGGGACCATCCAGCTTGAGGACCCAGACACGCCCTCTCCTCGGCCCCCTCTCCTCGATCGATCCTCGGGGCCCGCGTCCTGAACAGGGCCTGTGCACTCTCAGCCCTCAAATCCGACGTCGCTTGCGCGTCTTACGTCCGCCCCCTCTCGTTCTCGCCGCCCCCTTCGCGGCGCAACCGCTCGAGCAGCCCGATGCCGGCATAGCCATCGGCCGGCACACCAATCTTGCGCTGATAGGCCCGGATGGCGGCCCGGGTCATGGGCCCCAAAATACCATCCACGCCCCCCGTATCATAGCCGCGGGCCACAAGGAGGCGCTGCAATTCCTCGCGCTCGGCAAAGGTAAGCCCGCGCTCGCCCTCGGGCCAGGCGCGCACAAGCGGCCCCCCGCCCCTGAGGCGATCGGCCAGATGGCCGATCGAGAGGGCATAGGCGAGGGCCTGATTGTAGCGCAATATGACATGAAAGTTCCTGAAGACGAGAAATGCCGGCCCGCGCGCCCCCATGGGCAGGATGAGTGCCGCCCGCCCCGTGGCCGGCACGAGGGGGCGCCCATCGGCGCGCCGCACGCCGAGCCGTCGCCACGCGGCGAGTGGGCGCAGGCGGTTGCGCCCGCTGAGGCCGAAATCAAACCCCTTCGGCAACAGCACCTCAAAGCCCCAGGGCTGGCCCGTCCGCCAACCCGATTTCTTGAGATAGTTTGCGGCCGAGGCGATGGCATCGGCGACCGAGCGCCAGATGTCGCGCCGGCCGTCGCCATCGAAGTCGACAGCAAAAGCAAGAAACGTTGTCGGTATGAACTGGGTCTGGCCCATGGCGCCCGCCCAGGAGCCGCGCATGGCCGCGGGCGTAATGTCGCCGCGCTCGAGGATCTTGAGGGCGGCAATGAGCTGCTCGTGCCAGAACGCCGCACGCCGGCCGCCCAGAAAGGCGAGTGTCGCCAGGGAGCGGATGACTGGGCGCTCGCCCGGCCGGGTGCCATAGGTGCTCTCGAGGCCCCAAATGGCGACAAGGATGTGGCGGTCGACACCGAAATGCCTCTCGATGCGCGCGAGCAACGAGGCATGCTCGGCGAGCTTGGCTTGCCCGGCCTTGATGCGCTCCTCGGAGGCAGCAAAGCCGACATAGGCGCCTACCGTGCGGCTGTGCTCGGGCTGGTTGCGGACAAGCGCTAGGATTTCAGGATCCGGGCGCAATCCGGCGAGCGCACGTTTGAGTATTTCGGCGCCGATGCCTCGGCTTTCTGCCTTCTTCCGAAAGCTCGCAAGCCAGGATACAAAACGCTTTTGCCGCAAGCGATCAGCCTTGCCGTCAGCCTCAATGGCGTTTCTTGCTCCCGCCTCCGATCCCTCTGCGGCCATGGCCGTCGGTCTCTCCCATGCCAGCATGCCGAGCCAGCCCGCAAGAAGGCTGAGCGCCGTCACAAACGCCGATCCCGCGCGCCGTTCCCGTTCCTGTTCCATCCCCCGATATGCGGGCATGGCAGGCACCGTCACCGTTCGATCCCAACTCAGGCGCCGTCCGAGCGAGTGCAATGGCTGCATGAGCGCCATGGGGGGCTTTCGGTTGCGCTCAGTCACGGTGCGTTGGACCCACTCGAAGAATTCAATGGAATCAATTGGCCGCCAGGTGGCGTACCGTGCGGCGTATGTGTCGCAAAACCGCTTGCGACGGATAGCAATTGAGAGGCAGCCCATGGGCCTTTTCATAGGCTCCGATGGCATTGCGTGTGGCGGGGCCCACCCGGCCATCCACTTTGCCGGCGTTAAAGCCGAGGCGATTGAGATGGCGCTGAAGCTCGGCGACGTCGCTTCGCTTCATCTGGCTTGACGTCGCCCAAGGTGTCTCGAACGGTGCTCCACCGGCGATGCGGTCGGCGAGATGGCCGACAAAGAGCGCATAGAGGTCGGCGAAGTTGTACGTCTTGATGACCCGGAAATTCTTGAGCATCAGGAAGGCCGGGCCATGGCTGCCTTCGGGCAAGAGCAGGTAGGCCCGCTCATTGAGGCGCTCCTTGCGAAATGTGCGCCCGCGCGTGCGCCTGAAGCCGAGCCGCAGCCAATCGCGAATGGGGCGGGCGTTGGGAATGCCTTCGAGGGTGCAATCGAGATTGCCGGGCTTGCGCACCTCATAGCCCCAGGTTTGCCTGGGTACCCAGCCGTTGACGACCAGCGAGTTGGCGGTCGAGGCCAATGCATCGGGGATCGAGCGCCAGATGTCCTTGCGCCCGTCGCCGTCGAAATCCACCGCATAGTCATAGAAGTCCGACGGCAAGAATTGCGTGATCCCCATGGCGCCCGCCCAGGAGCTGCGCATGCCGGCGCGTGATATGTGTCCTTCTTCGAGAATCTTGAGGGCAAGGAGAAGCTGTTTGCGGAAAAAGCGCTTGCGGCGCCCGAGATAGCCCTGGGTGGCCAAGGCGCGAAAGACATTGTGCGGCAAGCGGTAGCGGCCAAAGGCCGTCTCACGTCCCCAGATCGCCACGACGATGGAGCGGTCGACGCCAAAACGGCGCTCGATGCGGCCCAGGACATCGGACCATTTGCGCGCCTTCTCGCGGCCCTGGCGGGCGAGTTTGGCGATATAGGACTCGATCAGGTAGTTCTTGGGCGGTTTGACGAATTCGGCCTGGCCCTTGGGTTTTCGCTTTTTCTTGTCTGCGCCGGGCAAGACCAGGTCGGGCAACGAGAGGTCGGGTGTCACGCCCCTAAAGGCGGCCTCGAATGTCGCCCGCGAGACGCCCATGGCCCGCGCCTCGGGCCAAAGACCTTCGAGCCAGCGGCGAAAGCCCTCATCCGCCTCGGCGCTGCGTGTAACGAGGCCGAGCCAACCCCACGAAAGGAGCAGCAGGACACTAAGCCGCGCGTACCATGCGCACCAGGAGTGGCGCTGCCGCCAGACGCCGCCCTCGCTTGAGTTATTCAACAACGCTCGGTTCCTGATGTCGCAGCCATTTGAGCAGACACCCCCGCCCCCCATTTCGTGCTTTCGCTCTCCAACCATTGCAGCCGATCCGTTGTTCATTGCTTTCCCGCTTTCGCCTGCCCGCCTTCTGGCCTTTCATCGACCCATATCTATCTGGCTGCCTGTTAAGAGGCATCTATGGCATCGGCCATTTCCTGCCCGGGCTCGCCGAGGTCTCTGCGGGCGGCGACGCCGGCAAAGCGATCGCGATGATCGCGGGCCGCCAATACCAGACACCACCCGCAAACCGCAAACTCTCGCTCTCAAGCATGCGATTTTGGCCGGTCTGGTGTGTACCTTTCAGCCGATTCTGGTCGGAATTAGGGCTGTTTCTTTGTTCTGAGGCTGGGTTGTGAGGCTGGTTCTTTGTTCTGAGGCTGGGGCCAGGTGCAAAGTCACGCTTTGAAAGCAGTCGTGATTGATGCGACCCCGGCCGGCGAAGCCACGCCTGACGAACCGCATGCGCTATCGCGCCCCACACAAGGCTATTTCTCGACAGCAGTGGCTTGCCACACAAGGGGCCCCATACAAGCGCGAGGCCCTGCTCATTCAAGGCATAGGCTCCGGCCTCAAAGAGCAGCGGCCCCGCACCCGCGGGGCCGCCGTAAGTCGCTCAGGCCGAGGCAAAGGCTGCCGATGTGCTCGGGCTTCAGCTGAATCGCTTCCAGGTCACCAGAACGCGCGTGCCAATGGGCACCCGGTTATAGAGATCGACCACATCGCGATTGTACATCCGAATGCAGCCCCTCGAGACCGCTCTGCCAATGGTCTGCGGAGCGTCGGTGCCATGGATGCGATAGGCGGTGGAACCCAGATAGAGCGCGCGAACGCCCAAGGGATTGCGCGGATGGCCACCGGGCATATAGGCAGGGAGCCTGGGATTTTCGCGGCGCATGGCGGGGGTGGGCGTCCATGGCGGGTTGACGCGCTTCATGGAAATGTACGACGTCCCCGACCAGCGGCTCTGTGGGCGCGGTGCGGCAATCGGATAGGAAATCGCCTGGCCACGGCGCGTGACATAGTAAAGCCGGCGATCGGAAAAACTGATGATGATCTGACGTGGTGCATATTTCTTCGAGAACGGAATGACCTGACGGCCACTGCCACCGTAGGCCCAGAATCCTTGCGCTGCGGCGTCACGGGATTGCATTGTCATGGCCAGTGCAAAGACCCCGACAAGGGC
>WGBL01000266.1 GCA_015494375.1 Hyphomicrobiales bacterium
CTCTCTCCATTGCCACCTGACCTCTGGCGCGGCCTCGAGGTGGGGGCGCTCGAGAAGCTGCTGGCACGGATTGGGTTTGTCACCACGTCACCCGCCATCCAGACACTCTGGCGGCGGCTCTTGCTGAGCGACGCAACCCCGCCAGAAGGCGTGCGTACACCGGCGCATTTCCTCGCCGTTCGCCTCGAGGCGCTCTACCAGCTCGGCCGCTTCGAGGATGTCGAGGTGTTGGCGCTGCGCGTCCCGGACGGGCAGGCGCGCGATCCCGTCATTGCCATGATCCTCACCGAGGTGCGTCTCGGCCAAGGACGCATCAAAGAGGCCTGCGAGGATTCGAACCGTCTGATCAAAGCGGCGAGGGGGCTGCCCGAGGTCTTCAAGGTCCAGGCCTTTGTCATGGCCGCCTATTGCGACGCCGTCGAGAAGGATTTCAAGGGTGCCATGCTCAAGGTGGCGCTTGCGCGCGACAAGGGCCTCGATGCGCCCTACCATTTTGCCGTTCTCGAAGCGCTCGCCGATGGGGTGCGGGTGAGGGCGCGGCCGCCCACGCGGATGGGGGTGCTCGATTATGCCTACCATCGTCTGGCGGGCGGACGGGTGTCCCCGACCCTCATCGAGAGAGCGCCGCCGCCCCTGGCCATGGCGATGGCGCACGATGTCAACCTCGGCTGGCCCGCACGCCTCGCAGCCGCCGAGCGCGCCGCCGCGCTCGGGGCCCTGTCGCCGCGGCGGCTTGGCGATCTCTACACCAAGGCGCCGGCGCGCCGCTCGTCTCTTGCCGCGACATCCACTCGACCGCCTCGCACGGCGCTCGAAAGGGCCGCGCTTTTTCAGGCTCTCTTGCGCATGACGGGGGTGCGCGAAAAGGCGCGCGCCATCCGCGCTCTCATGGAGGCGGCCAAGCGGGCCGGGCTCGTCTATGCCATCGGGCCGGCGCTTGCGCCCCTCGTGCGCGCCCTGCGGCCCGAGCGCGCCGCCACCGCCTTTGCCGAGAGCGCCATAGAGGTCTTGATGACGGCGGGAGACAACGATCGCGCCCTTGGCTGGGCGCTGGTGGGCTCAGGCGGACGTGCGAGCGGGCGCGGGCGCGGGGGGGGGCCGCTCACACACTGGCTGGCGCTTCTCGATATCGCCGAAGGCGGCCCGGGGCTCGCCCGTGGCGCGGGGTTTCCGTTTCTCGAAAATCTCGTGGCCGAGGGGCGCCTCGGCCCCCTTCTGTTGCAGCGATTGGTGACCGTACTCGATGCCCTCCGTTACAATGTGCCGATTCCCATCTGGCAGAAGGCCGGCGATGTCTCGCAGGCGGGCGGCGGCCATCTGCCCAAAACAGGGGTGCTCGGCCGCCTGAAGGCCGCCGCAGAGAGGGGCCATGTCGGCGAAACCGTTCTGCTTGCGATCGATGCACTGGGGCCGAAAGGGCCGCGCGATACCCATGTTCTCGCCCTTGGCGATGTCATTCGGGCGCTGGCTGCGGTCGGGCTGGAGCGCGAGGCACGCCGTCTCGCATTCGAAGCGCTCTTTTTTGGCTGGCCCCGGCGCGAAGGGAGTTGAATGCCGGCAAACCTCGGGCGCACGCCTTGCGCCTCTGAGCCACTGACCACGAAATGACCACAGATCAGGAAAACTCTATGGCGGGCGCTTTTGTCAATCGATCGGGGGGCGTTCATTGGTGAGTGCGGACCAAGGATCAGAACCGAGCAATGCCAACCTGCGAGCGCAATAATTCGGCCGAGCGCCCCATCGCGGCGTTTCTCGAGATGCTGAGCGCCGAGCGTGGGGCCTCTGCGAACACACTCGATGCCTATGCCCGCGATCTCAGCGATTTTTCCCACTTCATGGGGAGCAAGGGTGGCTCGCTTGCCGACGCCACCCGCGAAGATATCGCCGCCTATCTCGGCGAGCTCACCAAGGCGGGCTTTGCCGTCTCCTCGCGCTCGCGCCGGCTCTCGGCCTTGCGCCAGCTCTACCGGTTCCTTCTCAACGAGGGTGTCATCGAAGAGAACCCTTGTGAGGGCATTGACGGCCCCAAACGCGACCGCCCCTTGCCAAAGACACTGAGCGTGAGCGAGGTCGATCGCCTGCTCGAGACGGCCCGCCGCCGCATCGAGACGCATGCCGCCTCGCCGAGCCGGCGGCTTCAGGCCACGCGCCTCTATTGCCTGCTCGAGATGCTTTATGCGACCGGGCTTAGGGTGAGCGAGCTCGTCTCACTCGAGCGCAATGCGCTCAAGGGTGATCGCCGGGTTTTCACGGTCAAGGGCAAAGGGGGGCGCGAGCGCCTTGTGCCGATGAACAAGCGGGCGCAAGAGGCGCTTGACGCCTATCTCGCGCTCGATCGCCAATTGCACAGCAACACCACCAAGCGACCGAAATGGCTCTTTCATTCGCGCAGCCGTTCGGGCCATCTCACGCGCCAGCGCCTCGCCCAGGAGCTCAAGCAGCTTGCCGAGGAGGCGGGGCTCGATCCCCAGCGCGTCTCGCCCCATGTGCTGAGACACGCTTTTGCCAGCCATCTGCTCGATCGGGGGGCCGACTTGCGGGCGGTCCAGCAACTCCTCGGCCATGCCGATATCTCGACCACCCAAATCTATACCCACGTGCTCGAGGAGCGGCTCAAGAAGCTCGTCAATGAGCATCACCCCCTCGCCAAGATCGAGACCGAATAGGGGGTCGGAAAAAAAGGCGTAGTCATGGGCGACGATGACGTTGAGGTAAAATAGTATCTGCTCTCGGACCTCATCGCCGGGCTACCCGCCTTCGCGGGCAGAAGCATGACGCGGCGATCCAGAGTCAAGGGCCACGGCGGTCGTGAACAGCCGCTCTGGATGCTCAGGTTTGATCTGCGGGTCTGGCCCGAGGAGGGCGACGACGTGAAGCATTGGGCAAACATGGGGCGCCAACCAGAGCATCGGTATTGCGAATGGATTCCTTGGCTCGGCGGTGTGACGGGTCGTGATGGGCTGTGATGGGCCGTTGTGGCAAGCCCGCGTCACCGCCGCCATTGCTCCTCACTTTTCCACATATTGGCGGCGCTCATGGCTTGCATGGCGCGATGGGGCGTTCGAGAGTCGATTTGGTTGATTCTCTCCGGCCGTTGCCTTGGGGGGTGGAGCGTGCGATTCGGGATGACGCTCTGATAGCCGCCGAGGGGTGAACTGAGAAAACGGGTGAACGAGTGAGCAAGACGATCGTTGATCAAGCGGGGTGAGGGCAATGGACAGAACACAAGCCTTGAGGGCGCTCAAGCAGGAGTATCAGCTCGACTATCAGAACGAGATACGAGCTGCGCGCGACCTTCTGGCGAGTGGCATCCGCGGCATGCGTGGGCCCGAAGGCGTGCTCAACCTCGACAATCGCGAGTCGTTCGTGGCGCTCGGCCAGGCGCGCAAGAAGTTCGTCGAGCAATTGGAGCGGGCGGTCAAGCCGCTGCTCGACAATTATGCCCGGGAGCTCGAGCAGGAGGCGGCCAACCTCGGTCTTGACGGCCAGGGCAAGGCCAGCGATCCGCTCATGGAGAGTCTGCATAATGCGCTGCGCAATCTCCAGGCGTCGGCCCAGCCAGCAGCCTCGCGTCCGGTCCAGCCACAGGCGGCGCCGGGCTCGAACGGCCAGCGCAACTGAGCGTCGCGCTAGAGCCTCATTGCCCTCGGGCTCAGAACCGCGCCCTCTATTCCCTTCGTACGTTATGGGCACTTTGCCCCGTTACAACCACCATAGGGGCGGGGTGGATTCGGCTTTTCAGTTCTGGCGCACGCTCCGGCGCCCTCGTCCTCAGGTGTGCCGCTCCACTTGTGTGCCCGTTCTCTCGCGTGCTCCTTTTCGCATGACCGAGCCCGGTGCAATCTGATATGGCTGCTTCACACGATCTATTCGCACGATCCGAGAGCGAGTTGAGCAAGTCTTACATGCGCAGAGGCACGCCCGCGCCGGCACCGGGCGAAGCGAACTATACGGCCGCCGACATCGAGGTCCTCGAGGGCCTCGAGCCCGTCCGGCGCCGGCCGGGCATGTATATCGGTGGCACCGATGCCCGCGCGCTCCATCATCTCTTCGCCGAGGTCATCGACAACGCCATGGACGAGGCGGTGGCGGGGCATGCCAGCTGGATCGAGGTGGAGCTCGATGAGGATGGCTGGCTGAGCGTTGCCGACAACGGCCGCGGCATCCCGGTCGATCCGCACCCCAAGTTCAAGAAGAAGTCGGCGCTCGAGGTGATCATGACCACGCTCCATGCGGGCGGAAAGTTCGATTCAAGCGTCTATGCCACCTCAGGCGGGCTTCACGGCGTGGGCATCTCGGTGGTCAATGCGCTTTCCGAACGCCTCGAGGTGGAGGTTGCGCGGGGACAAAAGCTCTATAGACAAAGCTTTGTGCGAGGCCGGCCCGAAGGCCCGCTCGCGTGCCTCGGGCCGGTGCGCAACCGCCGCGGCACCAAGGTGCGCTTTCGCCCTGACCCGAAGATTTTCAAGAAGGGCGCCCGTTTCGATCCCGAGCGCCTCTTCCGCATGGCGCGCTCGAAGGCCTATCTGTTCGGCGGCGTCGAAATCCGCTGGCGCTGCGCGCCGGAGCAGCTCGTCGGCAAATCGAATGTGCCCGAGGAGGCGGTTTTCCATTTCCCCGGCGGCCTCAGAGATTTCCTCGCGCGGCGCATCGACGGCGCCACGACGGTGACGCGCGAAGGCTTTGCCGGACGCATCGACGCCGAGGGCGGGCATGGCTCGCTCGAATGGGCGATTTGTTGGGTGGCCGATCGCGACGGTTTCCTCAACTCCTATTGCAACACCATCCCGACGCCCGAAGGCGGCACCCATGAGGCCGGCCTCAGGGCGGCGCTCACCAAGGGGCTCCGCGCCTATGGCGAGCTGATTGGCAACAAGAAGGCGGCGCAAATCACCGCCGACGACATTCTCGGCTCGGCGGCGGCCATGCTTTCGGTTTTTATCCGTGAGCCCGAGTTCCAGGGCCAGACCAAGGACAAGCTGGCGACAAGCGAGGCCCAGCGCATCGTCGAGACCGCCTTGCGCGATCGCTTCGACCATTGGCTGGCCGAAAGCCCGCGCGAGGCCACCAAGCTCCTCGAATGGGTGATCGAGCGCGCTGAGGAAAGGCTGAAGCGCCGCCGCGAAAAGGAGGTAAGCCGCAAGAATGCCACCCGCCGCCTGCGCCTGCCTGGCAAGCTCGCCGACTGCTCACTGTCGGCCGCCGAGGGTACCGAAATTTTCATCGTCGAGGGCGACTCGGCGGGCGGCTCGGCCAAACAGGCCCGCGATCGCAAAACCCAGGCGGTCCTTCCTCTGCGCGGCAAGATTTTGAATGTCGCCAACGCCAGCGCACAGAAGCTCGCCCAGAACCAACTCATCGGCGACCTCATCCAGGCACTCGGTGCCGGTACCGGCAGCCGCTATCGCGAAGAGGACTTGCGCTATGAGCGCGTCATCATCATGACCGACGCCGATGTCGACGGCGCCCACATCGCCTCGCTCCTGATCACCTTTTTCTATACCCAGATGCGCCCGCTCATTGAGAACGGCCATCTCTATCTCGCGGTCCCGCCGCTCTACAAGCTCACCCAGGGCGCCAAGACCCTTTATGCCCGCGACGACGCCATGAAGGAGGCGCTGATTGCAAACGAGTTCTCGGGGCGTGGCAAGGTCGAGATTTCGCGCTTCAAGGGGCTTGGCGAGATGATGCCCGCCCAGCTCAAGGAGACCACCATGGACCCCGCGACGCGGATGCTGCTCAGGGTCGAGATCGCCGAGGATGATGAGGCCCTCGTGGCCCGCACGGTCTCTGATCTCATGGGCTCCAAGCCCGAGGCGCGGTTTCGTTTTATCCAGGAGCGTGCGGCCTTTGCCAAGGTCGACGACCTCGACATTTAGAGCGCGCCAGATATAGAGCGCGCCAGATGGAGCCCTGGTCGAATCGCGGGGCCTGCAGCGCGTCTCAGGAGGTTCCAAGGGGTTGCGGATATCATTTCAGGGGCGTGTCAGGGGCTTGCGAGACCCATCCCCCATCCTTGAAATCCCGCGGCCACACGCCATGCACCTCAAGCACTGCAATTGACGCTGGCTTCGAACCCAACAAGGTCAGCGCTTGGAGAACTGGAAGCTGCGGCGGGCCTTGCGCTTGCCGTATTTCTTGCGCTCAACCACCCGGGCGTCGCGGGTGAGGAAGCCCCCCTTCTTGAGCACCGGCCGCAGCTCGGGCTCATAATAGGTGAGCGCTTTCGAGATGCCATGCCGAACCGCCCCCGCCTGGCCCGAGAGGCCGCCTCCCTTGACGGTGCACATGATGTCGTACTGATCGCGGCGGTCGGCGGCCGCCAGCGGCTGGCGCAAGATCATCTGCAGGACGGGCCGGGCGAAATACTCCCTATAGTCCTTCTTGTTGACAATGATCTGCCCTTTGCCGGGCTTGAGCCAGACCCGGGCAATGGCGTTCTTGCGCTTGCCGGTGGCATAGGCGCGGCCGTGCTCATCGAGCTTTTGCTCATGAACCGGCGCCTGGGACGACGTGCCGGCGACCTCGCCCAGCTCCTCGAGCGATTTGATGTTTTCCTCGGCCATGACGTCTCGGCTATCTCCCTATTGGAATCTTGGAAACAAGGCCCCTCACTGAAATGCTTGAACCGAGCCCTTTGCTTGGCGTTCGCCCGACACTCATGAACGGCACCATTTGCAAGGCGCCGCCCCGCCTTAGGACCGCACCTTGACGCCACGGCGCGCGGGCGCGTTCTTGAGGTTGAGTGCCGCGACATCGAGCGGCTCGGGCGCCTGTGCGGCGTGGGGGTGTTCGGGGCCCTTGTAAATCTTGAGGTTCTTGAGCTGACGGCGCGAGAGCGGGCCTCCCGGCATCATGCGGCGAATGGCCAACTCCAGCACCCGCTCGGGTTGCTTGCTTTCGAGGATCTTTGCCGCCGTGCGGCTCTTGATGCCGCCGGGATAGCCGGTGTGGCGATAGTACACCTTCTGTGTGCGCTTGTTCCCGGTCAAGACCACCTTGTCGGCATTGACGATGATGACATTGTCGCCGCAGTCGACATGGGGTGTGTAGCCCGGCTTGTGCTTGCCCCGAAGCCGCGCCGCAACGAGCGCCGCCAGCCGGCCCACCACGAGCCCCTCGGCATCAATCAGCACCCACTTCTTGTCGACCTCGCCCGGCTTGGCGGAATAGGTTTTCATTTCTCTCGTCTCTTTTGTCCCTTTGCGACCAAACGCCCCTTTGGTCCCGCGCCACCACGCCGGCCGGCCGGCGCCGGCGGCAGTCTCGACTATCGCCATCGCGTGTCTGCACGGAAATCTATAACGCCCAAGCGCCGCGGTCTCTGCGGGGTGCTGGGTGGGGGTGCATTTAGCCCATACGTTATCGGTTGTCAAACATGGAGAAAAAAATAAAACGTTGCAAAACAGATGCTTAGGATTGCGGTATTATTTTACCCCATATTTCCACCGCCGTCGCCCGGCGGGATCGAGTAGGTGGCGGTGGCGTGCGCCACCATCTCGGGGGGCGGCTGGGATGTGCCGGGTGGCGGCTCAGAGCTCTCGGGTGGCGGCTCGGGATAGAGCGCGATCTCGCCAACGACCAGTCTGCGGCCAAGCTTGATCAGCCTTACCTCGGCAATGAGATCGCCGGGGCTCGGCCGGCGCAGGAAGTTGATGGTGATGCTGGTCGTGACCGCAAGCGCCTGGGGCCCCACCGCCCCGAGTACGGCGACAAACATGGCCAGATCGGCAAGCAGGAACATCGCGGGGCCGGAGATCGTGCCGCCCGGGCGGATATCGGTTGCGACGAAGGCCATGCGCACACGGGCGCCGAGCGGGCGCACCTCTTCAACGGTGAGCACGCGCCCGCTGGCCGCAATCTCGGGGAATGCGCGCGCGAGAAACGCCGCAATCTCCTCGCGGGTCATCACCGGTTGGGCCTTTGGTGTCCCGTTGTTGCTCGGCTCACGATTCAAAGCTCTGGCTTTCCCCCTCATCTTTCCCATTGGCATTGTTGGGCCCGGTGCCTATGCTCAACAGGGTGGCAATATGAACAATATGAAGTTGTGGAGCTGTGGATTTGA
>WGBL01000267.1 GCA_015494375.1 Hyphomicrobiales bacterium
GATGGAGGAAGAGTAGCTCACACAAGCCGAAAATGGGAGGCCGCCGTCACGACGAGCATAACGGCGGCCGCTTCATTGAGGCCGGGGCGTCCACCTGCCCCGGAGTTCGGCTTGACCTTTACGACGAACCATTCGCCGACATATCTTCAATGCGGTCCAATCGGGTTGGAACAACAATCAAGTTATATGTAGGGGAATGGTTTAGCAAGGGGTTGTCCACTCACCGGGACTGTGCTATCAGTAGCGACGTGCGCGGAGGTCCAAACTCCTGCGCACCGTATCGCGTACCCTGGCGGCCGGCCACCGGGGTTTGCCGCAAGATATGCAACACATGATCGGGGGGCGACGATGCTGTACCCAGCTCTCTTGGAGGCGACGACAACCGCCGCAGCCATCCGCCGTCGGCGGCGGTTGCAGCCGGTGGGCGGCAGGGGCGACAAGATTTTTCCCCCGACGTATCCAGGTGAAACGAACAACGACCCGCCGCGCCACGTCTACGAGAGGCGGCGCATCAACGGCGAGGAAGTCGTCTGCGTGCTGATCGACAGTGTGCAAAGCCAGGCCAACCGGCTCGAGGAGGCGCTGGAGCGGGCGGCGGACGCGGACCGCATTCCGCTCCCCCGGCTCTATGTCGATTTCAGCGGAACGGAGCTCGACGCGATCGAGGATGTGAGCGTGCTCAAGGCGCCGCACCGCATCTTCGATGCAATTTTGCGCGACTCTAGTCTCAACGGAGAAAAATTCGACAGGAGCGATCTGGGCCAAGCGCTCAAGCTGGCCAAGCCGCACGATGCGACGGCGATCCTCGAGGCGGCGCCCAGCGCGCTCTTGTTCGGCTGTTGGAACTCAACCGGGGAGGGCGGCGGTCTTGGTGCCAAGTTCGCACGCGTCATCGTCTCGGAGATCATCGGTGTCGGCGTGCCAGTGGAAGAGGTGCCCAACCGGCGAACCGGAGAGGTGACACTGCGCACCGCCGGCCGGCGCACGGGCAGCCGGATCGATCCGTTGGGAATTGTCCGGAGCGTCGAGGTATTCAAGGGCGAAGCCGGGTGGTCGACCGAGCAGAAAGACGCCGGGAAGGGCGCCAAGAAAGTGCGGCCGTCGGAGATCAACCACGGCAATATCGCGCCCTCCGTCGATCCGCTCGGCGTCACATGCGATTACGCCGAGCAGACCGCCGTCATCACGCTCGCGGGGCTGAGGCGTCTGCGCTTCGGCAAGGACGAGGAGAAGAATGCCATCGCGCGCGCCTATCTCGCGGCCCTTGGCCTCGTCGCGCTCACGCAAGCCGACGCCCAGGGCTATGCGCTGCGCTCGCGCTGCGATCTGGTGTGCGAGGGCGCGGCCCCCTTCGAGCTCGTTGCCTTCGACGGCTCGGTGACGCCAATCGAGCTCGATACCGACGGGGCCGTGGCCCTTTACCGCGAGGCGTTTGCGGCGGCGCAGGGCGCAGGCTTTAAGCTGGATCCCACGCCTGTGCGACTTGAGCCGCAGGACAAACTGATCGAGATCGTGAAAAAGAGCCAGGAAAAGGCGCTCGCCGGTGAGGGTGGGGCCGAGGACGATGACGAGTGATCGGCCATGCTCGTTCTCGAGATCGAGTTTTTGCGCGGCGTCGCGGTTCTGGCGCGCAATCCGGCAAGCCCCGCGCCCGACTGGCCGCCCCATCCCGACCGCATTTTCTCCGCACTGGTTGCGAGCTGGGGCGCGCGCGGCGAGCGTGACGACGAGCGTGCCGCACTCGAATGGCTCGAGCGCCAGCCGGCGCCGCGGGTGGAGGCCTGCGGGCACGAGCCGCGCAATACGGTGACGGTTTTCGTGCCGGTCAACGACAAGGTCGGCAAGATCGCCCCACAGCCCGAGGCGCGGCCGCGTCAGCCCCGCCGGTTTCCCACGACACGGCTCAATGAGGCAATTAAGACAGAAGGGGCCGACGCCCCGCGCCATCTGATCGCCGTGTGGGACGCGGCGCCCGACGAGGCCACGTTTTCGGCACTGGAGCGCCTCGCCCGCGACACCAGCTATATCGGCCATTCGTCCTCGTTGGTGCGCTGCCGATTCCGCCTCAGTGAGGCCGCGCCGGCGGTAACCGAGGGCTGGTCGGAATTGGCCCAGGCGCGGGCGCCCTATCCGGGCCGCCTTGGCGAGTTGAAACGCATCCACGAGCGCCACATTGCCGGCGACGCGCGCGCCCGCGCCAAGCCGAGCACGCTCATGCGCCGCGCAGAAGCCACCCCGTCGAGCTGTCCGAAAAGCGTTTTCACAACAGACTGGATCGTGCTGAGCCATGTCGAGGGAGAGCGGCCGGACCCGCTCGCGAGCGCCGTGATCGCCAAGGCCATGCGCCACGCCTTGATGAGCGCGTGGCCCGAGCAGCCGCCGCCGAGCTGGGTCTCGGGCCATGAGGCCGACGGGAGCCCCGCGCGCGACCCGCACCTCGCCATTTTGCCGCTCATGGACGTCGGCCACGCGTTCGCCGATGGTCACCTGATGGGGCTCGCGCTCGTGCCCCCACGCGCTATCGCGGACACCTGGAAAGAGGACACCCCGCGTGCGTGGGAGGAAAAACGCTTGCTGCCACGGGCGCTCGCGGATCTCGCCGCCAGACGGTGCGAAGACAAGGGAGACAAAGAAGACAAGGAAGACGGAACGATCCGCCTGAGGCTTGGCCGCGCCGGCACCTGGGATATCGCCGTCGATGCGGCGCGCGTGGCGCGCGGCTTGCGCCCCGAGCGCTATTGCCGACGCGCACGCCGTTTCGCCACCGTGACGCCGATTGCGCTCGATCGCCACCCGAAAGGCCGTCATGAAGAGCGCAGTGCGGAAGCAAAATCGCTTATCGCGCAGTCCTGCACGCGCATTGGCCTGCCCGAGCCGCAGTCGGTGGCGCTCTTCAAGCACGCGGCGCCGCGCGGGGCGCCGTCCGCCCGGCCACCCGGTGGCGCGCCGGCCTGGGCGAGCTGGGCCAGGCCCGGGGCGCTCAGTGGCAAAGTGCTCGTGCACGCGGTAATCGCGTTTGCGGAGCCGATCGAGGGGCCGGTCGTGCTCGGCACCGGTCGGTTCCACGGCCTCGGCCTCTGTCTGCCGTTGGGTGATGCGCCATGAGCTTCGATTTCGCATCCCTGTTCGAGGCGCTCCATGGCTGCCGGCCCTATGCCTGGCAGACGCGCCTTTGCACCGAGGTGATCGAGGGCAGCTGGCCCAAGGTGATCGCCGCCCCCACGGGCGCCGGCAAGACCGCCGTGCTCGACATTGCGCTCTACCATCTCGCGCGCGAGGCCGAAGCAAGCAATTGCAAGGCCCCACGGCGCATCGTGTTCGCCGTTGACCGCCGCGTCGTGGTGGATCAGGCGTTCGAGCGGGCGCTGCGCATCCAGCGGCAGCTGGACAGTGCGAGCGATGGACCGCTCCGCGAGGCGGCTAAGCGTTTGCGCCATTTGGCCGGCACAGGAAACAGCGCAGGAGGCGATGCCTCAGCGCTTCACGTGGAGGAGTTGCGGGGCGGCCTACCGCGCGAGGACGACTGGGCGCGCACGCCGCTGCAGCCCACGATTCTGTGCACCACCGTCGATCAACTCGGCTCGCGGCTCTTGTTCCGCGGCTATGGTGTCTCGCCAGCGATGGCGCCGATCCATGCAGGGCTGCTCGGCAACGACACGCTGATCATCCTCGACGAGGCCCATTTGTCGGCCGCATTCGCCGAGACACTGACACGGATCGAGAGCCTGAGAAGCGTCGCCGAAGTGCCGCTCGACCTGCCGTTTGCCACCACGCAGCTCACCGCCACGCCGCGCAACGCCGAGGGAGAATCCATATTCTGCCTGACGGAAGAGGAAAAAAGCGAAGAGGCCATTCGCCGTCGTCTTAAGGCGCGAAAGCCGGCCTGGCTCGTCAGGGTCCGGAGGACACAAAGGAAATCGGAAACGGCATCGCAAGAGAGCCTTGAGGCCCAAAGCAACGACGAACCGACGGAGGACGAAGGCGCAGGCAGCGCGAGACCCAGCCCGACTCCCTTTGTCGAAGCGGCCATTGACCTCTGCGAGGAACTCGGCGGAGCACCCACCATCGCGGTCGTGGTCAATCGCGTCGCACTTGCGCGGGCGATCCATGAGAAACTTGCTTCGCCCGCTACAACTGATGCCGATCCAGCCGAGGCCACGGGACACCATGCGATTTTGCTCACCGGGCGTGTGCGCTCTGCCGAGCGCGACAAGCTCATCGCCCGGTATCGCGACCGCCTCGAGGGACGCACGAAGGGTGAAACACCGCTCATCGTCGTTGCTACCCAATGCATTGAAGCCGGCGCCGACTTCGACTTCGACGGCCTTGTCACTCAAATCGCTCCGCTCGACGCTTTGGCCCAGCGTTTCGGGCGTCTGGCACGCTCCGGCGAGCGCGATGGTCAATTGCCCCGCGCAAAAATCATTGCCTTGCCGGCCGACCTCAAGGCCAGGAACAACGATCCCGTCTATGGTGATTGCTTGAAGGCCACCTGGGAGTGGTTGAATGCGCGCGCGAAGGCTGAGAACAGTTCGTCGCAAGAAAAGCCGAGTCAAAAGGGAAGGAAACGCAAGCAGCATCCCGATATCGACCTCGGCCCAAGCGCGCTGGCCGACCATATCGCAAGCGATCCCGACGCGGCCAAGGCCTGCTGCACACAAGCGCAGCGCCCGCCAATCCTCCGTGCCGCCGACCTCGACTTCTGGTCGATGACCAACCCGGCGCCGCATCCCGATCCGCATTTGCCGCTCTATCTGCACGGCGATCCGCGCATCGAGGCAGAGGTTGCGATCATCTGGCGCGCGGACCTCACCGAGGCCGACCTCGAAGACGAGGAGCGCGCCGGCGAGATCGTCGCCGCAATGCCCCCGCGTTCCGGCGAGGCGCTGCAATTGCCGATTGCGGCTGCGCGCGCGTTTCTCCTCGGGGCACGCCGTAGCGATGGCGCCGACGTGCAAGAGCGCAGCAATGAGACAGAGGGTGCGGGTGGCTCTGACGGGCGGAAGGCGCTCCGTTGGCGCGGCAGGGAATCACAGATCGTCGCAGCTCGCGACATCAAGCCGGGCGACACGCTGGTTGTGCCTGCCGGCTATGGCGGTTGCGATCGCTTTGGTTGGCTGCCAGAAGGCAGAGAGCCCATCGCGCCGGTTGAGGATATCGCCGACCTCGCCGCCGAACCCTACCAAAAGCAGCGGGCTGCGTTGCGGCTTCACCCGAACGTGTGGCCGCATGACGGAGATGGCGATCATGGGGGAGACGGCGACGATCGCGACAATAGCGAAGGAGACAATAGCGAAGGAAACGGCGCGGCGGGCGGGCGCGTACCGTGGTCGCGCATTGCCGCACAATTCGCCGACTTGCCAAAACGCTCGCAACAGATTGACGCCTGGATCGATCGTCTACTTGAGGCTTTTGACCATGCCAAAGCTGATGGCCAAGGGTTGACGCAACCGTTCGAGGCGTTGACCCAGCGCCTGCGAGGGATGAAGGAGCGAAACGGGCAGAGACTTCTTACGCCCTACCGCATCGGCGAGGGCGACGTGCCCGAAGGCGTCGTCATCGTTGCCGGCGCACAGATTGTTGCGACCGACGACGATGACGCCTCGAGCTTTGCAGCCCGTCCGCAGCTGCTTGAGGCTCATGCCGCTGCAGTAGAGCGTTGGGTTCGGCGCTTTGCGGAGGTGCTCCGTCTTGACAAGGCGCAGGCCGAGGCCCTCGAGCTCGCCGCCCGCCACCACGATGACGGCAAGCGCGACCCGCGCTTTCAGGAATTCCTGCGATCCGTTGCCGGTGGAGAGGCCGCCACGATTGCGGATGATCTCGCCAAGAGCGGCGTGCGCGCTTCTCGCGGCGCGGAACGTCGGTTGCGCCAGGCAGCCAATCTGCCCAACCACTGGCGCCACGAGGTGCTCTCGGCTCAGCTCTATGCTCAGCGAGCCACGGCAGGAGCGGAGGCGCGGGAGGTGCACGACCTCGCGCTCTGGCTGATCGGCACGCATCACGGCCAGGGGCGCCCGCATTTCCGCCATCGCGATCGCTGGGACGGTATTGCGCGCCAAGTCGGCGGTGAGACGCTGGGCGCTGCTCCCGGCCCGCATCAGCTCGATTTCGACTGGCATGGCGATGCATGGGCCGACCTGTTCGAGTGCCTGAAACGCCGCCACGGCTTCTGGGGGCTCGCCTATCTCGAGGCCGTATTGCGGCTCGCCGACCACCGAGCATCCGAAGAAGGTGAAGGAGCTGGCGATGACACGACAAGCCGACGCTGACGCGCCGCGGGCGGCCTCGGCCCCCGAGGCGACCGCACCAGCAGGCGATTTTCGCCTTGCCGGCCTCGAGCCCGACAATTTGCTCGCCTTCCTCGCCCTGCTCGGCCTTTTGCGCGCACTCGATATCGCGCGTCCCAATTGGAAGGCCCGCGCCCACTGGGACATCGACACACACCCCGTGCGCCCAGTGCTGACGTTGCGCGAGGCTGTGACGCGGGCCGAGCTGCTTGAGGCTCTTGTCGAGGGCGTGGACCGCCTCGCAGAGGTCTTCGACTTTGGCGGCCGCAACAACGTCGATTACACTCGAGAGGAGGCGCGCGCTGAGTTGGAAGCGGCCTCCCCGCAGCAAGCGGAGGTGTTGGCTGCGCTGATGTCGGACGTCGTGCTCAACGACAAGGGAAAGGTGATGCCTACCCCCTATTGCTTCTTGTTCGGACAGGGGCATCAGCACTTTCTCGACCACCTCTCTCGCGTGCCGGCCTTGCGAGCGCCGCCGCCGCGAGGCAAAGGAAAGTCCAAACTGGTTGTGAGCGCTTCCGACTGTCTGGCCGAGGCACTCATGGAGCCCTGGAGGCGCGAGGACGCGACCGAGGGTTTCCGCTGGGATCCGGCAGAGGATCGCCGTTATGCGTTGCGTGCCGAAGATCCTTCCAGTGATACGGTCACCCTTCAGCACGGTGCCAACCGGCTCGCCGCAGTTGCCCTGCCCATCCTCTCGGGAGCCGCCATGCTGTGGCGCGGCAAACTCAGGTTCTTTGCACGCGCCACGTCCTACCAGTCGGGCGGGACGATTGCTGTCACCTGGCCGCTCTGGCACCGACCTGCCCGGCTCGCGAGCATACGGGCGCTGCTTGCTCATCCGCTGTTTCGCAATGAAGAGGTGGCGGGCACCGACCTGGCAGAGCTCGGCGCCGTGCACGCCATGCGAGCCGAGCGCATCCCGGTCGGCCAATTCATGAACATCACCGTGGCCATGCGGATTGACTGATTGGGATGATGGCGGCATCGGGCATTTTGCGATGATTGCCAAGTCACGCCGCTGTCCGCTTATCGTCCGAGGCCATCATCTGCCACCGCTGCGGACATTGCCGCTTCGAACAAGGAGGGGCACATCGGCTTATCGGGGTGACGCGCCATTGTGTGATGCCATGGCTGTTGCCGTAACAGTTCGATAGCTGAGGTGGCTCAACACCGAACACCGCCGACTTTCCGCCGTCTGGCCATCTGAGATGGGCCTGCCGCGCCATCCGATTGCCCAGAGCGACGGCTCAGCCGCCCTGCAAGAAACTGGCCGCCTTTTCTGTTCGCGCCTCTTCGCTTTCGATTGCGATTGCAGTGTTACCCGCATTTTGGCAAGAGGTGGCGCAGGCGGAGGCTTGTGCGAGCGCGGCCGCGCGATTGTCGGTTTCGCGGCCCCTGGCCTCGATTGTCGGTTTCGCTGCCCCCGGTCTGAGCGATGCCAAAACGGATCCTCGTCTGCACCGACGCCTGGCGGCCGCAATTGAACGGCGTGGTGCGCACCTATGAGCGCCTTGCCCGTGAGGTGCGCGCACTCGGCACCGAGCTCGTCTTTCTCTCCCCCAGCGGCTTTCCAACGGTGCCGGCGCCCACCTATCCCGAGATCCGGCTGGCGCTGGTGACGCCTGGGCAGGTGGCGCGGTGGATCGCCTCCCTTGCACCCGACGCCATCCACATCGCCACCGAGGGGCCTATCGGGCTCGCGGCGCGGCGAGGTACTCGGGAA
>WGBL01000268.1 GCA_015494375.1 Hyphomicrobiales bacterium
CCGAGGTGGGCCCGCGCCCAAAGCCGCTGCCAAGCCGCCTTACGGCAGAGGAGATTGCCGCGCATCAGGCATTCATCGAAACCCTCGGGGCCGAGGCGGCCTGGAAGAAGTTCCTATGAACGATTCAATCGTGAAAACATGTCCACCCGGGAGAGGTGGCTCCACGCGAACAAACAAAAATGCGAGGTGTCCCGCTTCGCGATCAAGTCGATTGCGGTGACCCCACGCGCGCAAACTCACGCGCGCAAATTAAAGTGGGTTGTCGGCGCGCTTGGATTTACTTCTACGCGCCTGCGCATTTCGCCTACTCCTTCTCGGGGCGATTGTAGTCATCGTCCGAGCGGATGATGTCGTCCTCGCCCAGATAGCTGCCGATCTGCACCTCGATGATCTCGAGCGGCACCTTGCCCGGGTTCTCGAGACGATGCCACTGGGTGGCGGTGATGTAGACCGACTCGTTCTCGCCCACGAGCTTCTCCACATCGCCGATGGTGACACGCGCCGTGCCCTTGACCACCACCCAGTGCTCGGAACGGTGATGGTGCATCTGCATCGACAGCTTGGCGCCCGGCTTGACGTGCAGCAGCTTGACCTGAAAGCGCGGGCCCGTCGCCAGGGGCTCGAAATAGCCCCAGGGTCGGTGCTCGCGGATGTGCTGAGCATGCTCGCTGCGTCCCGCCTCTTTGAGGCGGGCAACAATGCGGCCGATGTCTTGCGAGCGCGCCTTGTCGGCGACCAGCAGCGCATCGGGCGTCTCGACCACAATCAGGTCCTCGACGCCAAGCGTTGCCACAAGGCCGCGCTCGCTATGGACATAGCAGTTGCGGGTGTCTTCGAGCACCGCATCGCCGATGACGGCATTGCCGTTGTCGTCTTGCTCCGAGAGCTCCCAGAGCGCCGTCCATGAGCCGACGTCGCTCCACGACACCTCGAGCGGCAGCATGGCGGCGGTATTCGTCTTCTCCATCACCGCATAGTCGATCGAGACGGAGCGGCACTGACTGAACGCCTCCTCATCGAGCCGCAGAAAGCCGAGGTCCTCGCGTGCGTTGCGCAGCGCCAGTCGGCAGTGGGCGAGCATCTCGGGCTCGAGCCGCTCAAGCTCGTCGAGCAGCGTCGGCGCATGAAGCACAAACATGCCGCTGTTCCAGAAATACTCCGCGCTTTCGAGGTAGCGCCGGGCGGTCCGCAAGTCCGGCTTTTCCTTGAAGGCGGCGACATGAAAGGCTGTGACAGGCTTGGCGCCATCGCTGGTGCCCTCAAGCGCCTCGCCCCGCTTGATGTAACCATAGCCCGTGGCAGGTGCGGTGGGGCGAATGCCAAAGAGCATGAGGTGGCCCTTGGCGGCGATCCTGGCAGCGGCCTTGATGCCTGTCACAAAGGCCTGCTGCTCGCCGATCACGTGATCCGACGGCACAACGGCGATGATCGCATCAGGATCGCTCTTGCTTGCGGTGAGGGCGGCGATTGCGATGGCGGGCGCCGTGTTGCGGGCCACGGGCTCGAGTATGATGCCACGGGGCGCGATGCCCGCCGCCTCGAGCTCGCTGCGGACAAGAAAGCGATGTGCATCGTTGCAAAGAATGAGCGGCGCCTCAAAGGGCGTGTTCTTGGCCAGCCGCTCGACCGTCGCGCGAAGGAGGCTCGCCTCGCCATGGGCCAGATGAGGCACGAACTGTTTCGGATACATGGCGCGCGAAAGCGGCCAAAGACGCGTGCCGGCGCCGCCAGACAGCACAACTGGGTGAATACGCATGACCAATCCCCTTTCCCGCAGCGATCATCCCTGAGAGAGGTAAAGAAAGGCTCAAACGGGGGCCGTCGGCTCTTGATTGCTTGCAACACAGTGTGAGCTGGGCTCGCTCGGTGAGCTCAGCCTGCTCCAGAGAGCCGGGAGGATTGAGTTTCTTGGTCAAGTGGCGTTGACACCGTCTCCAACCCCTTTGCACTCACAATCGTTCGGGCAATCGTCAGAAAGCCAATCTCGAGCAATTGGCCGCCCTTGACAAGGCCACCATGGGCTGCTCGGTGGATGAGTGTGCTTGGTGGTGAGTTGCGAAACTGGCGTCAATTTTGGTTCTTCAGGCCGCTTGCTTAACATTGGTCATCATTATCGGTCATCTTTTGTCACCATGGAAATGTTCGGAGATCCGGAGGGAGGGCAACTGCAGGAAGGGCGACTTTGGCGGCGCCAGCCTGCACATCAAAGCGGCCATGAATTGGCCGGAATGGCATGATCAACAGGAAACCCCGGCTGCCCCTATCCATTTCCCTTGCACAATTTGTGGGGTAGGTTTGGCGCTTCAGCTTGTGTGGCCGCGGGACGGCTTCTGTCGCGTCCGGCCAAGAGCACGGCGCAAGGCCGCGTCCCGGGTTCGTGCTGAGGGCGAAGGCCGCTGGCGGTCACTCCGACCAGCTTGCCAGAGGCTGCCTCGTCGGGAGAGCGACGACTTGGCGATCCGCAAGCGATAGGCAAGGCTGCGAACGGTAACCAGGAAGAGATGATGAGAGCCACTGCCCGCCATCACCAGCAATCCAATCTCACAATTCGAAGGCCTCTTGCCCACTTGATCTTCCTTCTCGGCCTGCTCTTGGCGCTTTCGGTCCTTTCGGCGCTGTCGGCGCGCCAGGTGGCCCGGGCAGACACAGCCAAAGTGGCCGAGGCCCTTGCCCTCGATCGCGCCATTCAGCCACTGCTGGCGGAGTTGCCCTCTGATGCGGACCTCAAGAAAGTCAAGGAGGCAATCGAGGCCTACTATAAGGAGGATGGTGATAGGGGCCGAGCCGCGCTCGCGGCCATCAAGCACAAGACGGCGCGAAAACTCGTCATCTGGTATGGCTATCGCTCGGGCGCCTCAAACGCGACCCCCGCCCAGATCGAGCGCTTTCGCCGCGCCAATCCAGACTGGCCCGGACGCAAGTTGCGGGCAACCGCCGAGCGTGCACTCCTTATGGATGGTGCGGACGGCGCGGGCGGCGCGCGCGCGCGCGAAACGCTCGCCTTTTTCAAAAAGGAGGCGCCATGGACCGGGGCCGGCAAGGCGGCGTTGGCACTCGCCTATCTGAAGCGGAGAGAGAAAGCCAAAGCGCGTCGATGGGCACGCGCGGCCTGGCGCGAGCACGACCTCGATCCCGAAGTGGAAAAGGCTGTCATCGCCAAGCTCGGCAAGCTGCTCGGCAAGGCCGATCATAAGTGGCGCATCAATCGGATTCTCATGAAAGACAGCCGTTGGCGCGGCATCAGGCGCCAGCGCATCGCACGCGCCCGGCGGACGGCGCGGCTCCTCGATGCCGCCGAGCGCCGCAAGGTCGAGGCGCGTATCGCCGTCTATGCCCGCAGCTTGAGGAAGGCCCGCCGCCTCTATGCGCGCCTGCCCAAAGATGCGATGAAAGACATCGGAGTCTATTTCCAGAAGATCCAGCTCCTGCGCCGGAGCAAGAAGGACAAGGCGGCCGCAAATCTGTTGCTCGCCGCCCCCACCGACAAAAAGCGCATCGTGAGCCCCGACGACTGGTGGATTGAGCGCCGGGTCAATGCCTACCGCGCGCTTTATGCCAAGCGCTATCGTACCGCCTACCGGTTGGTGGCAAACCCTGGCAAGCTCGGCGTCAATGCCCTCAATGAGTCGCGCTTTATGGCGGGCTGGATTGCCCTTCGCTTCTTGCGCGATGCCAAGAGGGCCGAGGAGCATTTCCGCGCCTTTACGCGCTCGGCCGACGGTCCGCGCACCCGCTCAACCAGCCATTATTGGCTCGGCCGCGCGCTCGCGGCCCAAGGCCGCAAGGCCGAGGCACAAGTGGCCTGGCAAAAGGCGAGCGCCTATTTCAATACGTTTTACGGCCAGTTGGCACGCCAGACCATCGCGCCCAATTCGCGCCGCCTGGTGATCAAGCCGCCGCCGGCCCCAGACGAGGCGACCATTGCCCGTTTCCGAGCTCGCGATGCCGTCGCAGCGCTCGTCATCGCCCAGAAGGCGGGAGTTGGAAAAGTCGCGCGGGCTTTCTTGAGTTACTTGCGTTATCGGCTCAAGAACGAGGGCGAGATGGTGCTGCTGGCGCACCTCGCCAATGTTCTGGGCGACACCCAAATGGCGGTGCGCATCGGCAAGACGGCCATGGTGCGCGGCTACAATCTCGCCCACTTCGCTTATCCAACCCATGCCATGCCGCGCTTTCGGGCGCTTAGGCCCAACCCCGAAATGGCAATGCTCTATGCCATCGCCCGCCAGGAAAGCGAGTTCAACACCCTCATTCAATCGGGTGCCGGCGCGCGCGGCATCCTGCAGGTCATGCCGATCACCGCCCGCCATGTCTGCCGGCAGTACCGCATCCGTTGCCGCATCCACAAACTCAAATCGGACCCCGCCTATAACGCCAAATTGGCAAGCGCCTATATCGCCGACCGCAAGGACGAGTTTGCGGGCTCCTATATTCTCACATTTGCTGGCTACAATGCCGGGCCCGGCCGCGCGCGCTATTGGATCCGAAATATCGGAGATCCCCGCTCACCGGGCGTTGATCCCATTGACTGGATCGAGCTCGTCCACATCAAAGAGACCCGCGAGTATATAAAAAAGGTGATGGCCAATTTGCAGGTCTATCGTGCCCGGCTCGGCAATCCCGATCGCGCACTCAGGATTTGGGCCGACCTCCACCGTGCCCGGGGCAGGCTCACAAAACGCGCCAGCAATTGACACTGCCCTGAGCCAGGGGCCGGGTTCAGATATCAGGTCGCCGGGTATCTTCAGGTATCACGCGGTCTGGTATCAGATGACAGGGGCGCTGGCTTGAGCGAGCAAAGGCGCCTACTCGGAGTCGGCGCCGGCCTCCTCCTCGCTGCTCGCAAGGCTGCGCACAAGCTCGATAATCGAGCGCCGGGTGCGCGGCGAGCGGATGCGGGCAAAGGCCCGGTTGAGCTCAAGCCCCTCGCGGCTGTTGAGAAAATCGATAATCAGGTTTTCCGACTCAGACTCGGCAAACCCGCCCGCCGCCGCTTCTGTCGTCCCGGCCGTTCCCCCGGCCTCTGCAGGCTCGTCGAGCTGCATCTCCTCATAGAAGAATTGCACCGGCACGCTCAGGATATGGGCCAGCTGATAGAGCCGGCTGGCGCCGATGCGATTGACGCCCTTCTCATACTTCTGGATCTGCTGGAAGGTGAGCCCCAAGCGTTCGCCGAGCTTTTCCTGGCTCATGCCGAGCAACATGCGACGCAGGCGCAAACGGCTGCCGACATGAACATCAATGGGATTGGGCTTTTTGGCCGAGAATAGAGCGTCCTGCCCCCGCTCCGCTGTCTTTGCCTCGTCTCGCTCTGTCACTGACGCCCCCGACTTCAATTCGTCCTTGCCAGAAAAACAGTGATCACGCTTTTGGGACGAATAGGCCCGCCCGTCAAGCTTCCGTGTGCCGATTTGTGCGTTGTGGTTGATAACACAGCCAAACGTAGAGACCACCACCGAACAGTAACACAGCCAAAGTGATCCAGTTGCCCAGGCGCGCAAAGGGTGGTGGTGTCGCAAGCGCCTTGGGCAGCCTGGCGTCGATGGTGCCGCGGACATTGAGCCCGAGCTGGGCAATGGTGCGGCCGTAGGGGTCGATCACGGCCGAGACCCCTGTATTGGCCACCCGGATGAGCGGCAGGCCCTCCTCGACCGCTCGCACGCGCGCCTGGTGGAGGTGCTGATAGGGGCCCGCACTTTCGCCGAACCAGGCGTCGTTGGTGAGGTTGAGCAGCCACTTGGGCCGCGGTTCCACATCCCGGCGCGCGACCTCGCCCGGGAATATGGCCTCATAGCAGATGAGCGGGCTCAATGGCGGAAGCCCGGCGACCGTGAGTGTCTTGAGGCCATCGCCGGCGGTAAAGCCCCCGCGCATGCGTGTGAGCGGCTCAAGCCCCATGCGCTCAAGCAGGCCGCGCAATGGCACATACTCCCCGAACGGGACGAGATGGCTCTTGTCATAGAGCGCAATCAGCTCGGCGTTGCTGTCGAGCGCCATGATGCTGTTGTAGTAGCGGCGCTTGGGCGGGGCGCCCTGGGCTGCGCTTTCCTCGCTCATGCGCATGGCGCCGAGCAAGAGCGTCGTGCCCGCGGGCAGGAGCTCGGCGAGCGCCTTGCGCGCCTCGGGTGAGCGCAGGAGCAGAAAGGGGGGCGCCGATTCGGGCCAGATGAGGTGTGTGATGCTCTCGAGTGCGTCCTGGCCGCCGTCGGGCCTCTGCCGCGAAACCGCAATAAGGCGCTCGAACACCGCCCGGCGATTCTCGGGGCGCCATTTGGCCTTCTGGTCGATGGCCGGCTGGACCAGCCGCAAGCGGGCATCGGGCACCCCGGCCTTCGCTCTGTTCATGAGCCGCAGTTGCCCGAACCCATAGGCGAGCGCCAGCAAGACCATGACCGCGAGCAGAAAGGGGTGGCCCCTCGCGCCGAATGCGGCCGGATCCCCAAGAACGGCAGGCGCCGCAAACAAAGCCACACTCCAGAAAGCAAGCCCATAGGTGCCAAAGAGCGCAGCGAGCTGCATGAGCGCCGGATCGGCCGTGAGGGCATAGCCGATGTTGTTCCAGGGAAAGCCGGTGAGCACCACCCCGCGCGCCCACTCGAGCACCATGAAGGCGAGCGCAAGGGCGATGACCCGCGCTGGGCCCGGGCGCCAGAGGAAGGCAGCAAGGGCTGCAGCCAGCGCCCAGAAGAGCGCCAGCCCCGCCGGCATGAGAAGGACGGCAAAGGGCATCAGCCAAGCGAACTTGTCGGCTTCCACCAGAAAGGCGGCCCCCACCCAATAGAGGCCGGCGAGGAAATAGGCAAAGCCGAACCACCAGCCAATGAGCGCGCTGCCTTTGAGCTGTGCGGCCTTGTGCCGAAGAAAATGCCCGCGGAACCTGCCGCTGCTCCCGTCACGGCCCGCCTCTTGTGCCGTCCCCGCTCCCGCATCCGGCCCCGCTTTTCGAGCCGCACCCGGCCTTGCTTCTCGCGCTGCATCCGGTCCCGACTCTTGTCCGGCTCCTTGTTCGAGCACGCCGCGGAGGGCCGTTTCGCGGTCGATGAGCCAGACGAGCACCGGCCAGGTGAGAAAGAGCACGGGCCACAGGAAAGCAGGCGCCATGACAAGCGACGATATCGCCCCGGCGGCAAAGGCCAGCAGCCGGCGCGGCCAGCGGTCGAGAGCGGCGATGGCCTGAGCGAGGCGAACGAGGCCGCGTGCCTCTTCCCGCGACCGGACAGCAGAGAGCTTGCGTCTCGATTTCACCCGCTCACTCCATGGAATCAATGCGGAACCAATGCGGCATGGCCTTTGCGTCTACGTCCCATCGCCTTTACGTCGCATGGGCGCCCTGTCTCGCTACTCGGCAAGATGTCAGAGCCGGTCCCAATAGCATATTGCTTGGCATATCGCCGCCTCGCGCACTGCGCCCCATATCACCGCAAGCAAGGCTCTCGCAGCCGATGTCATGCTCCGTCCACACGACCGAGGCTGCCCTCGCCTGTCAACGTGGGCCTGTCGTCCGGCGATGGGAATGAGTTTGCCCGCGCCGCCAACAAGTATTCGAGGTTCCCGCTGCGCCCCGGGATGGGCGAGGGGATCAGGCCGGCGACCCGCCAGCGGGCCTTCGTCTCGAGCCAATGGCACACCCGCTCACAAGCCGCTTGGCGGGCGCGGGCGTCGCGCACGACGCCGCCTTTGCCGACCGCTTTGGGACCGAGTTCGAATTGCGGCTTGACGAGAGCGATGAGCCAGGCCTCGGGCCCCGCGCGGGCGAGGGGGGCTGCAAGCGCCTTGGTGAGCGAGATGAAGCTCACATCGGCAACGACGAGTGCGATGGGCTCGGGCACAAACGCAGCCGTGAGCGCGCGGGCATCGACGCCTTCGAGGACAACGACCCGCGGGTCGTCGCGCAAGCGCGCATGCAGTTGATTGCGCCCCACATCAACGGCATAGACCCGCACCACCCCGGCCTCGAGCAAAACCTCGGTAAAGCCGCCCGTCGAGGCGCCCACGTCGAGTGCCACCCATCCCCGCGGATCGATCTCGAAGTGCTCGAGTGCCGCCTTGAGCTTGAGGGCGCCGCGCGAGACATAGTCCCAGGCGCTCCGCGCGAGTGTCACTTCGCACGCCTCAGAGACCAGATGTGCGGGTTTCTTGACCGTCAGGCCATCGACGCGCACATGCCCCTCATGGATGAGTTCCCGGGCGCGCGACCGGCTTGCGGCAAGGCCGAGCGCGACAAGGTGCTGATCGAGGCGACGGCGCGGGGGCGACGACACGGGTGCCGCGCTCCTCAGGCCCGATCGAGGGCGGCGCCGGGGCTTCGCTCGCGACCGAGGGCACCAAGGACGGTCTCAAGTATCGCTTCGGCATCAAGCCCCGCCGCCCGATACATGGCCTTGGGCGTGTCGTGATCGATAAAGCGGTCGGGCAGGGTCATGGTGCGTACCTTGAGGCCCCTGTCGAGAAGGCCGGCGTCTGCCAGATGGCCGAGAACATGGGAGCCGAAGCCGCCGATGGCGCCCTCCTCGATGGTGATGAGAACCTCGTGCTCGCGCGCCAGCGTCTCGACGAGCGCTCCATCGAGCGGCTTGGCAAAACGCGCGTCGGCCACCGTCGTCGAGAGGCCGTAAGCGGCAAGCTGCTCGGCGGCATGCAAACACTCATGAAGCCGTCCCCCGAAGGAGAGGAGGGCGACCGTCGTTCCTTCGCGCACCACCCGACCTTTTCCGATCTCGAGCGGCACGCCACGCGCGGGCAAGGTCACGCCCTGGCCCTCGCCACGGGGATAGCGCACGGCCGAGGGGCCATCGTCGATCTGGGCCTGGGTGGCGATCATGTGTTTGAGCTCCGCCTCATCGGCCGCCGCCATCACCACGAAGCCCGGCAGACAGGAAAGAAAAGTAACGTCAAAGGCGCCCGCATGGGTGGGCCCATCGGCGCCGACGAGCCCGGCGCGATCGATGGCGAAACGCACCGGCAGCCGCTGGATGGCGACATCGTGGACCACCTGGTCGTAGGCGCGTTGCAGGAAGGTGGAATAGATGGCGGCAAAGGGCTTGTAGCCTTCGGCTGCAAGACCGGCGGCGAATGTCACGGCATGCTGTTCGGCAATGCCGACATCGAACGTGCGATCGGGGAAGACCTCGGCGAATTTGTCGAGCCCAGTGCCCGAAGGCATGGCCGCCGTGATGGCGACGATGCGCTCATCGGTGCGCGCCTCCTCGATAAGGCTTTCGGCGAACACCTGCGTATAGCTCGGTGCCTTGGGGCGCGAGGCCTTCTGTGCACCGGTGATCACGTCGAAGCGGCCGACGCCGTGGAACTTGTCGGCAGCGCTTTCGGCCGGCGGATAGCCTTTGCCCTTCTGGGTCACCACATGAACGAGCACGGGGCCCACGTCGGCATCGCGGACGTTGCGCAGCACCGGCAGCAGATGATCGAAGTTGTGCCCGTCGATGGGGCCCACGTAGTAAAAGCCAAGCTCCTCGAATAGCGTGCCGCCCGACCAGACGGTGCGGGTGTACTCCTCGGCGCGGGCCGCCCGCCGCTCCCAGGCCTTGGGCAGGTGGGTCGCAAGCTGCTTGGCGATGTCGCGCAGCTTGAGATAGGTGCCGCTCGAGGTGAGCCGCGCGAGATAGGCGCTCAGCGCCCCCACCGGCGGGGCGATGGACATGTCGTTGTCGTTGAGGATGACAATAAGCCGGCAGTCCATGGCACCGGCGTTGTTCATGGCCTCATAGGCCATGCCGGCGCTCATGGCGCCATCGCCAATCACGCAGACCACATTATGCGCCTTGCCCTCGAGGTCGCGCGCCACCGCCATGCCGAGCCCGGCCGAGATCGAGGTCGAGGAATGGCCGGCGCCGAAAGTGTCGTAGACGCTCTCGCTGCGCTTGGCAAAGCCCGAGAGCCCGCCGCCCTGGCGGAGGGTGCGCATGCGGGCGCGCCGTCCGGTCAGCATCTTGTGAGGATAGCACTGGTGGCCGACATCCCAGATGAGCCGATCCTCGGGCGTCCGAAACACATGATGGAGCGCAATGGTCAGCTCGACAACGCCAAGCCCCGCACCGAGATGGCCGCCGGTCACCGATACAACGTCAATCATCTCGCGGCGCACCTCTTCGGCCAGCGCGGGGAGATCGGCGTCGGAGAGCCTGCGCAGATCATCAGGCGTCTCGATGGTGTCGAGGAGTGGGGTCGGTTGGGGCATGGCTGTGGGCTCTGCGCTCTACGTTACATTCTCGCTCGTTGCTTGCCGCTTGTCGCTTGGCTTGCCGCTTGTTGCATGGCGGCCGTCCTTCCTGGTCGCCTTGTTCTTTTTGGGGATGCCATTTCCGGGCGGTTTATCCGGCTCTTATGCTCTTTTGACTCAGTGTTCTGGCTCAGTGTTCCCCAAGCGTGATCGATCGCAAATCGGCCACCAATCGGCTGGCCACCGATCGGCTGTCGATCAAGCGTTGATCGGGCATCGCCCGCAAAAGGCTTCGATGCCGACGCTGCCTGCTTCGCCCACTTCGTGGCGTTGGCATGCGATTTGTCAACAGGCAATTGGCGGTACTGCGGCGAAAGGCTCGGCAGGGCGGAGCGAATCGCGCTAACAGTAATCGCGATAGCGCCAAAATAGCACGGCTGGCTTGGCGAAGCCGACGTGCTACTTGGTGTTTCTCAATAACCAAATAATCAGAGCAAGAGAGGCAGCCCCATGAGACTGAGCGCGCCAAACCTGATTGTCTTCATGATCTCGTTCATCGTCGCCGCTGGCGTCGTGGCATCGGAGTTCTTGGGGGCACGTATTCCCGTCCTCGATCAACATGCTTTTGGCGCCCTGCTGTTTGCCTATGTGCTCTTGCTGCTGGGCAATCTCGTACGCGGAATGTGACAGGCCAACGCGATCCAACAGTTTCGGCCGGCTGCGAGTTTGCGGGGATCGCAGCCGGCCGCTGCGGGGGAAGGCGCCGGCATTGCCGGCGCCTTTTCGTTATCGGTATTGGCACGTTTCAGGGCCAAAATTGCTTGCCCATGCTCCCTAACAGCAAGATCACAGTGCCCCCAACATCAAATTGTCCATGAAAATGCTTGCTCATGCCCCTCACATGAATGAGACTGCAGTGGTTGTGCTCCAATCTGCACCATTCTCGCCAACAAATCCTCATATAGGTTAAAAGGCTGTTGGAGAGCTTGCAGAACGGAATATCAGGCCACATGTCCCATGCATTGCGCGGCGGCCTCGCCCGCCTCGAACTGACAACCAAAGTAACCCTCGCGGTGCTGGCAACTGCCAGCGGTGTCTACACCTATCTCGGCGTGCGCGACCTCCTCGATGGCACCGCCAATCTGGTCTTTTTTGGCGCCATCATCTATTCGGTTGCGGTCTCGGTCGGCATCTACGCCTTCTGGTCCTATCTCATGCGCTTTCTGCCCCACGTGCATCAGGGGGCCAACCGCAGCCTGCTCTTTCTCGCCATGGCGGTCGGCAGCGCCATGATCATCGCCATGTCGTCGTGGCTCAATGCCGCAGCGCTCGCCGGCAGCGCTGCGCTCGAGCAGCACCTGGCAGGCACGGTCGAAAGCTATCAGGCCAAGCTCGATCAGGCGCACCAGAATGCCCTCGCCGCACAGAGCCTGCTGCCCGATATCCAGCTCGCCTCGGCACGCTTTTCGCGTCTCGCACGCGAAGAGCAACGCTCGGGTGCGCTCACGGGAACCTCGGGAAGCGGCACGGTCGTCCAGCTGCTCAGGCAGATGTCGAAGGAACTCACCAGCCTGGCGGAGCAGGTGGCCGCCTCGCGCGAGCGGGTGCAGTCGCTCTTCAACCAGGGCGGTCGACACCTCGCCCGCATGCGAAAGCTGGTCTCGGCAAGCGGGCCCATTGCGGCGCGCAGTGATGCCTTTGCGGAGGAGGCCGTGGTGCTCACCGGAGTGATCGCCGCCCTCGAGCAAACCTCCATCGCCCCCGCCGTCAAACGCACCGCCGAAGACCTTGTCCGCACCTTTATCGCGCCCACCGCCGACGGCCGCACCGCCGATCTCGTTGCGCGGCAGAACAAGATCGTGGATCGCGTCGAGAAGGCAGTGGCGGCACAAAGCAAGGCCCTTGCGGCGGCGGCCGACGAGATCCTGAAGCGGCCCCCGGTCGTGCCCCACCGGTTCGAGCCGCTTTCCACCCCCGAAGCCGTGTTGCGC
>WGBL01000269.1 GCA_015494375.1 Hyphomicrobiales bacterium
CCCGGCGCGAGCAATATCAGATCGAAGGCGCGCTCATAAACGCGAAAGCGCGGATGCCCCACAAGCCAATACTCGGACGCCCGCATGATGCGCCTCTGCTGGCGGGGCGTAAGGCTTGCAATCGCCTGCTCCGGGGTCGGCCGATGCTTAACCTCGATAAAGGCGAGCCGCCGGCCGCGCAAGGCGATGATATCGATCTCGCCAACGGGCGTGCGCGCACGCCTGGCAAGGACGCGATAGCCCTTGGCCAAGAGCAGGGCCACCGCAACCCACTCTGCAAAACGGCCCAGCCGATAGCGCCGCCGGTGTTCAAGGCTTGAGCGTGCTGCTCTCGCGCTGCCCTCGCGTTCGCCCATCCCAACTCCATCCCGCCGCGCCTCACCGCGCCTCAGGCCCCGTCGGTCTTATTCCGTCCTCTTCTTTATTGCATACCCTTTATTCCATGCCCTTTCGACGCGCGAGCGCAAGCCCATAGACGCGTCGCCGCGCAACCTTCAGGCGCGCGCTCACCGCATCGACGGCATCGCGCACACTCATGTGCAAAAGAGCCTCGTCGAGGGCGTTTTCAATCTCGCGATCGCCCGCTTCTGTCGCCTGGCCCGGGCCCGGCGCGATGACAACCACCATCTCGCCCTTGGGCGGCGCCTCGTCCACCCTGGCTGCGAGCGCGTCAAGGCGGCCCGTCAGCACCTCCTCATGGCGCTTGGTCATCTCGCGCGCGATCGCCGCCTCGCGATTGCCGAGCACCGCCCGCGCGTCATGGAGCATCTCCGAGAGCCGGGCGGGTGACTCGAAAAAGACAAGTGCGCCCGGCACGCTTGCAAGCTCTCCGAGCCGCTTGCGGCGCTTGGATGACTTCGCCGGCAGAAACCCCTCGAAATAGAAGTGCTCGCCGGCAATCCCCGAGACCACGAGCCCCGCCAAGGCCGCACTCGGGCCTGGCACCACATAGACCGGATGGCCCGCCGCGCGCACCGCACGCACCAGCTTGAAGCCCGGATCCGAGATAAGTGGCATGCCGGCATCGGAGATGAGCGCCACGGGCCGGCCGGCGGCGATACGGGCCAGGATGCGCGGTCGCATGCGGGCGCCGTTGTGCTCATGATAGCTCTCGAGGGGCTGCGCAATGCCATAGCGGGCCAACAGCTTGGCGCTGTGACGGGTATCCTCGCAATAGATCGTATCCGCGCGGGCCAGCGTGGCCACAGCGCGCAACGACATGTCGCCCAGATGGCCGATGGGCGTGGCGACGAGGTGGAGCCCCGCCGCAAGCGGCTCGGCCATGAGGCGCATGAGCTCCGCCTCGAGTCGCTCAAAAATGCTCGCGTTCTCCCTCACCATTCGCCCTCGCGCCTCTGCTGCCGCGCCTTGCCGCTTGGTGGCCCCAGCTGAGGCCTAACAGCAGGCGGCCGGGGCGGGCGCGCCTTGCCGACCTTCCCCCTCGGGCCCCAATTCCGCTCTTCGCCGGTCTCAGCGCGCCGCCCAGTCTGCGGGCGTTCGAACGGAACAAATACGCATTCGGCAAGCGTCCGCACAAATGCGCGATGCCGCGGCCCCCGATCCGATTGGCCCCTTTGCCCCGCCATGGTTATCCCTATGGGAACTGTTGTGCGCGCATTCGCTGTTGCGGGCGGCTTCGAATCTCTTTTGAATGTAGACCAATCGCAAATGGGTGCGCGAAGCTGCGTCAGCTTGCCGATCGTCTTTCATCATGTTGTCGTCATACTCACAGGCTAGTCCATTGTATTCAAGCTTCTTTCGGGTGGGGTGGCGCAAGGGGCAAGCGATCGCCTTAGAGCGTCAAAGGGGTGCCGAAGCTTCTTCGGTGTCGCAAGCGACTAGAGCGGCGGTATGAGCGGGTTCATCTGGGGGCGTGAGTAACGGGCCGAGCAATGGGGCTGACGATCAACATCACCGCTATCGCCAACTGGGCGCGTCGCTTGATGGGCCTGAAAGATGAGGGGCAGCGATCGGTTGCGCGGATGCAGCGGTCGGTTGCGCGGCTGCAACGTTCGGTTGCGCGGGGGCACCGCTCGATTAGGCGGGCACACCGCTCAGAGGGCTTGGGTGGCGTAGCTGCGCTGCTGCTCGCCGGCCTCTTTGCGGGCCTCCTTGGCGCCTGCGCGGGCGATGGCTCAGGCGCAGGCACGACAGCCGCCATTGCGCCGCCGCCTGGGGCGGGCAGCCAAAGCCCGCTGGCCAAAAGCGCGAGTGTCAAGGTCGCACTGCTGCTGCCCCTGAGCGCCAAGGGGCGGACGGCCAAGGTTGCCAAGGGGCTCAAGCAGGCCGCAGAGCTCGCGCTTTTCGAGTTCGATCGCCCCAATGTCTTGCTTTTCACAAAGGACACCAAAGGCACGCCCGAGGGCGCGCGCGCCGCAGCCGAAGCGGCCGTGCAAAGCGGCGCCGAGCTCATTATCGGGCCGCTGTTCGCTTCCTCGGTTCGAGCCACCGGCGCGGTGGCTCGTGGCGCCGGGGTCCCCGTCATCGCCTTTTCCACCGACCGCTCGGTGGCGGGCAACGGCGTCTACCTCCTGAGCTTTCTCGCCGGCGACGAGGTGCCAAGGATTGTTGATTTCGCCATCCGTCAGGGCCGCCGGCGGTTTGCCGCCCTTATCCCGCAGACCCCCTATGGCGATGTCGTGGAGCGTGCCTTCCGCAATGCCCTTGGGCGGAAGGGCGGCGAGCTTGTCGCGCTTGCCCGTTATCCGCTCGATGCCAATGGCATGATGCCGCCCACCAAGAGCGTCAAGGAAGCGATCAAGAGCGCCGAGCAATCAGGCCGGCCAGTCGAGGCGCTCTTCCTGCCGGGTGGACCCGAGACGCTGCCCACACTCTCGACGCTCTTGCCCTATTACGAGATCGACACTTCCAAGGTGCAGTTGCTCGGCAACAGCGGCTGGGACTATGCCAACATCGGCCAGGAGGAGCCGCTGTTGGGTGGCTGGTTCCCGGCGCCCGACCCCAAGGGCTGGCGCGCCTTCACGCGCCGCTACACCCAGACGTTCGGTGCACCCCCGCCGCGGATTGCGAGCCTCGCCTACGATGCCGTAAGCCTCGCCCTCACGCTTTCGCGCCAGCCGCGGGGCATGCGCTATAGCGTCGCCAACCTCACGCGCGCAAGCGGCTTCGCCGGGGTTGACGGGCTCTTTCGTCTCCGCCCGGATGGCACGACGGAGCGCGGCCTCGCCGTCCTCGAGGTGCAGAAATATGGCGCCCGCGTACTCGATCCCGCGCCGTCGGCCTTTGGCGCACCGACACGCCCCGCACAGCCCTATTTCTCCTCGCTCATCGGCAGCGCGCTCAACTGAGCCAGGCACCAAATCCCCATTTCAGACGCCGGAACCCAAGCCCGCTGTCTTGGGTGTCCTTGCACTTGATCGCGCCGTGGCCGGGCAGGGTCAGCCAAACTCCCGCACATCAACGAAATGCCCGGCAATGGCCGCCGCCGCCGCCATGGCGGGGCTGACGAGATGCGTGCGGCCCTTGCGCCCCTGGCGCCCCTCGAAGTTGCGATTGGACGTCGAGGCGCACCGCTCCTCGGGGGCAAGCTTGTCGGCATTCATGGCAAGGCACATGGAGCAGCCCGGCTCGCGCCAGTCGAAGCCGGCCTCGATGAAGATTTTGTCGAGGCCCTCGGCCTCGGCCTGCTCCTTGACGAGCCCCGAGCCCGGCACAATCATGGCGCGCACATTCTCATTCACACGGCGCCCCCTGGCGATGCGCGCGGCCTCGCGCAGATCCTCGATCCGACCGTTGGTGCATGACCCGATAAAGACGCGATCGAGCTTGATGTCGGTCATTCTGGTGCCGGGCGAGAGCCCCATATAGGCAAGCGCCCGCTCCATCGCGGCGCGCTTGGCCTCATCGGCCACCTCGGCCGGATCGGGCACACGGCCCGTGACCGCCACCACATCCTCGGGGCTCGTGCCCCAGGTCACAAGCGGCGGCAGCGCCCGGGCGTCGAGCTCCACCTCGCGATCGAAGACCGCCCCATCATCGGAGCGAAGCGTCTCCCAGTAGCGCCGTGCCTGTTCCCACGCCGCACCCTTGGGCGCCAGTGGACGGCCTTCGAGATAAGCAAACGTCTTTTCATCAGGCGCAATCAGCCCCGCCCGCGCCCCGGCCTCGATCGACATGTTGCAGACGGTCATGCGGCCTTCCATCGAAAGCGCCTCGATGGCCTCGCCGGCATACTCGATAACATGGCCCGTGCCGCCCGCAGTCCCGATCTCGCCAATGATCGAAAGGATGATGTCCTTGGCGGTCACGTTGTCTGGCGGCGCCCCCTTGACGGTCACGCGCATGTTTTTGACCTTTTTCTGAATGAGGGTCTGGGTCGCGAGCACATGCTCGACCTCGGATGTGCCGATGCCATGGGCAAGCGCACCGAAGGCGCCGTGGGTGGAGGTGTGGCTGTCGCCGCAAACGATGGTGGTGCCGGGCAGCGTAAAGCCCTGCTCGGGCCCGATGACATGGACGATGCCCTGGCGCGGGTCCACCTCGTTGTAATAGGCGATGCCGAACTCGGCGCAATTGTTGGCGAGCGCCTCCACCTGGATGCGCGCTTCGGGATCATCGATGCCCTTGGAGCGATCACTCGTCGGCACATTGTGGTCGACGACGGCGAGCGTTTTCTCGGGCGCGCGCACCTTGCGGCCCGTCATTCGCAAGCCTTCAAAGGCCTGCGGGCTCGTCACCTCGTGAATGAGGTGGCGGTCGATATAGATAAGGCAAGTGCCGTCCTCGGCTTCCTCGACCACATGGTCATCCCAGATCTTGTCATAGAGGGTCTTCGGCTTGCTCATATCCTGCCCATTTCATGCTCGGTTCATCCGGCTCGTTCCAACGGTCCCGCCCGCTCGGAAGGTGTCTCGTTCCGATGGTCCCGCCAGTCCGCAGAGGCCGTTTTGCTCCGGCGGTTCCCCTATTGGGGAGACCGGTTTTCTCGGGTGGCTTGCGCTCCCGCACGCCCGTTGCCGCCCTGGCAGGCGGTTGCGCGCTCCGGCAGCTCGGCCTGGTGATCACTCGGGGCGCATTGCGCCCATGGCGCCACCACCACAGACACCGATCCCCCATTTCTCATGTTTTGGGCTTGCCCTCAAGACCAGGCATCCGGCGGCATCTGTGTGGGAGCAGGTCAGGGGCCAAACGGGAACTTGCGGGCGCTGGCGGGCCATTCACTTCGCCCGGAGCGCTCCCGCGGCAGAGCGCCCCCCACGATCCGCAGCCTTTAGCGATCACCACTGCTCAGCACTCTTCGGCACGCACTCCCCATGTCGCGCCACTATGGCTTGAGGGGGGTGGGCGCCGGTTCAAGAGCTGGAGACCCGCGGGTCATCACCTCCCAGCGCTTGCGCGGCCATTCCTCGTATTTGCGATCGCGGCTCGGCGCCAGGCTGCGCAGCCGTTCCCTCAACTCATCGGCGATAAGCCCGGCCTCTTGATCGTCATGTATGACCTGTGGAGAGAGGAAAACAACAAGTTCGGTACGCACTGAACCATTGTCCGTTTTGCCAGGGAAGCGGCCGACGAACGGCACCTTCTCCCAGATGGGCACGCGATTCTTGAAATACGACTTTTGCTCGCTGATAAGCCCGCCAAGCACCACCATCTGTCCGCTCTTGACCGAGATGGTGCTGGTGATCTTACGCTTGGATATGGTCGGCGTGAGCGTACCCGAGGCGCCGGTGGCCGTCTGACCAACGACGCTCGAGATTTCCTGCTCGATCACCATGGTCACCACATCGTCATTGTTGATTTGCGGTGTCACCTTAAGGATCACACCGGTCTCGCGAAACTCGATGTTGTTGACGATTGGGGCCTCGGGGTCGGTGACACTCACCGCCTGGCGGGTGGCAATCGGGATTTCGTCGCCCACCTGGAGAGTGGCCGACTGATTGTTGCTCACCACCACGCTCGGCGAGGAGACAATGCGCACACTCGTCTCATTGGCGAGGGCATCGAGGATAACCTTGGGCGTCGCCTCGAGCCCATAGAGATAATTGAGCCCCGGGAATTGCGGTTTGATGACAAGGCTCGTATCGTTGGTAAAGCCGATAAGCCCCGGGTTTTTATCCGCGGCACTCTTGAGATAGACTTGGACCCCGTAGCGCAAGTTGTCGTTGAGGGTGACCTCTGCGAGCGTCGCATTGATCAAGACTTGTATTGGCACCCGATCGAGTTTTGCGAGAACAGCAAGCACCTTTTGATAGCCTTTGCGCGTGGCGCGGATGATCAGCTTGTTGTTCATCTCATCGGCAATAATGCGAATGCCGCCGCGCGGCCCACTGCCCGCGGCCAATTGCGCACTCGCCGGCACCTCCGGCGCACTTTGCTCGGCCGGTGCTCCCGGCTGGGCGGGCTGTTGGGCGGTCGCACCATTGCCCGGTTGGGTGCTCACCTGGGTGGCGGGCTCCGTCGGCGCAACCTCGGCTGCGGGCGCCCGGAACCCACCTCCGTCGCTGCCGAACGTCCGGTTCAACACCGAGGCAAGATGCTTGGCCTTGGCATTCTGGACATTATAGACAAAGGTGCGGATTTCGGCGTCGTCAGCGCGATCGAGCCGCTTGATCCATGTGGCCACCTTTCTGAGGAGGGCTTGACGTCGGGTGACAACAAGAACCGCATTGAGCCTCACGATGGGCTGCAACTTGACGAGGTTCTTGCCCAGTCCCGCGCGACGGGTTTGGAAGATCGTCTTCAGCTGGCTGATAATTTCAAAAGGCGTTGCGTGCTCGAGCGGGAAAATCCCGACCGACTGGCCTTTGATCCAGTCGACATCGAATTGGCTCGCGATGCTCACGACACTGCGCCGTTCGCGCGAAGTGCCGCGAATGAGCAGCACGTTGTTGTGCACATCGGCCCGAAGCGCGCCCGGCTTGGCGGCAAAAGCCCGCAGCATGCCGAGCATCGTTTGCGAGGAGACAAACCGGAGCGGGAAGATCGTCACGCCATAACCGGGGCCGATCTCTCGGGCCTCCTCGACATAATCGACCTCGCCCGTGCCGCCAATCTGCGCCTCGCCGATGGGGGCGATCCGGAAGCCTTCCGCCTCCTTGATCAAGACAGCGCGGTGCATCTGCAGAACCGATTCGAGCGCCGAAAGCAGCTCATCACGCGTGAGCGCCCGCCCCGATGACAGTGTCACCTTGCCGCGAACCCGCGGATCATAGACATAAGGGATGCGCAAGGTGTCCTTGAGGATGACCTTGGTCAGCTCGGCAAGGGGTGCGTTGTTGAAGTTAAGCGTATAGC
>WGBL01000270.1 GCA_015494375.1 Hyphomicrobiales bacterium
CTGGGCGAGCATCACCTTTTCGATGTGCCCGCCGATGAGGACGACCTCGAACGCATGGTGCTCGAGCGGCTCGCTGATCCGCATGTCTCGGACGAGGTGATGGCCGGCCGCAGGGCGCTTTTCGAGCGTTATGTCTCACCCCTCAGTGGCGACGCCACGGAGCGAACGATCGCGATCTTCGAGCAAGCGATCGAATGTGCCAGAGCACGCCGCACGACCGGCGACGCATAGCCACCCCCATCACCACCAAAGATCCCAACAAAGAGGGCACGCGCACACAATGAGAACAAAGATCATCGGCGCCGGCTCCATCGGCAACCATCTGGCCCATGCCGCGCGCACGCTCGGCTGGGAGGTGGTGCTGTGCGACATCGACGAGGCGGCGCTCGCGCGCACCCGCAACGACATCTATCCCGCCCGCTACGGGCAATGGGACGAGGCGATTGCGCTTGTGCCGTGCGAGGACGCCCCCCGCGGCGGCTTCGACCTCATCGCCATCGGCACACCGCCCGACAGCCATATGGCGCTGGCGCGGGGGGCGCTTGCGGAGAGCCCCAGGGCGCTGCTCGTCGAGAAACCGCTCGCAGCGCCCGACCTCGATGGCTGCCAGGCGCTCCTGGAGGAAGCCGAGGCGGCCGGTGTCGCCGCCTTTGTTGGCTACGATCATGTGGTGGCCGAGAGCACGACGCGCTTTGCCGCGCTCGCCAGGGGGCTCGAAGATGTCCAGACGCTCGATGTCGCCTTCAGAGAACACTGGCAGGGGATTTTCAATGCCCACCCATGGCTCGCCGGCCCGGCCGACACCTATCTCGGCTTCTGGGCGCGCGGCGGCGGGGCGCTCGGCGAGCACTCCCACGCCCTCAACCTGTGGCAGCACATTGCGCATGAGATCGGCGCCGGCCGCGTCGTCGAGGTCGGGGCCATGCTCGACTATGTCGACGCAGGCGGGGCCGACTACGATCGCCTGGCGCTCCTCAATCTGCGCACCGAAGGGGGGCTGGTCGGCCGGGTCGTCCAGGATGTCGTCACCCGCCCGCCGCTCAAGTGGGCGCGCATTCAGGGCGCCGAGGCGGCCATCGAATGGCAGTGCATCGCCGCGCCCTATCACGACGAGGTGCGCCAGGTGCTCGCGGAGGGCGCGGCGCGCATGGAACGCTTTGAGAAAACGCGGCCCGACGACTTCATCGCCGAGTTCAGGCATATCGAGGCCGCCCTCATGCAAGGCAACGCCGACAGCTCGCCCATCGCGCTCAGACGCGGGCTCGACACCATGCTGGTTATTGCCGCCGCCCATCGCTCGGCGCGCGAAGGCCGCACCATCACAATCGATTATTCCGCGGGCTATACGGAAAAAGCGCTGGCATTCGCTTGACCCGGCCGCCGAGACCCCATTCATTTCCCATCAAGGGAATTCCCATCAAGGGAGTGAGATCCATGGATGCAATCACCCCCATGACCGAGCCCATGCCCCCTGACGTGCTCCGCTTCGACTTTGACGATCTCGTCATACTTGACCTCGCCAACAACCACCAGGGGAGCGTCGAGCACGGAACCAGGATCATCCGCGCGCTCGGCGAGGTGGTGGCCAAGCATGGCGCCAGGGCGGGCATCAAGTTCCAGTTCCGCCAGCTCGACACTTTCATTCATCCCGCCCACAAAGAGGGCTCGGACAACAAGCACATCCCCCGCTTTCTCTCGACGCGCCTCGACCGCAAAGGCTATGAGCGCCTCTTCGCCGAGGTGCGCAAGGCGAAGCTCATCCCCATTTGCACGCCGTTCGACGAGGAATCGGTCGATCTTATCGTGGATATGGGCTTCGATGTGCTCAAGATCGCAAGCTGCTCGGCCACCGACTGGCCACTCCTCGAGAAGGCGGCGGCGAGCGGGCTTCCCATCGTCTGCTCCACGGGCGGGCTCACACTTGCCGAGATCGACGCGCTCTACAGCTTCTTCCAGCATCGCGGGGTCGATTTCGCCTTCATGCACTGTGTCGCGATCTATCCGACGCCAGCTGAGGATTTGCAGCTCAACCAGATCGACCTCCTGAAGCGGCGCTATCCGGATGTGCCCGTCGGCTGGTCGACACACGAGGACCAGGACGCCACCGCCCCCGTCCAGATCGCCATCGCCAAGGGCGCCAGGCTCTTTGAGCGCCATGTGGGCATGGAGGCGGACGGCATCACCTTGAACGCCTATTCGTCGACGCCCGAGCAGATCGACCGCTGGCTCGCCGCCATGGCCGAGGCGCGCGCCATGTGCGGCGCTTCCGAGCGCCCGCCGGTGCCCGAGGCCGAACGCTCGGCGCTTGCAAGCCTTCAGCGCGGTGTCTATCTCAAGGAGCCGCTGCCCAAAGGCACGGAGCTTTTGCCCGAGCATGTCTATTTCGCCATGCCCATCGAGGACGGGCAGTTGCCGAGCGGGCGCTTTCGCGCGGGCATCGTGACGAGGCGCGATCTCGAGGCCGATGCACCGCTTCTGCTCGATGCGATCAGGTTGCCGCCCGAGCCGCCCGAGATGGTGATCAAGCGCGCCATCCATGAGGTGAAAGCCATGCTCCACGAGGCGGGTGTGCACCTCAACACCGACTTTCATATCGAGTACTCCCACCACAACGGCGTCGAGAACTTCCGCAAGGTGGGCGCGGTGCTGATTGACATCGTCAATCGCGACTACTGCAAGAAGATCATCGTCCAGCTGCCTGGCCAGGTGCATCCGCAGCACTATCACAAGCTCAAGGAAGAGACCTTCCAGGTGCTCTCAGGCACGCTCCATGTGGTGATCGAGGGGCGCAAGCGCACGCTTTATCCGGGCGATACCTGCCTCATTCAGCCCGGCATGTGGCATGGCTTCTGGACCGAGACGGGGTGCGTGTTCGAGGAGATCTCAACCCGCCACCACAACGACGACTCGTACTACAAGGACAAGCGCATCAACGCCATGAAGCGCTCCGAGCGCAAGACGGTGGTCAATCACTGGGGCCGCTACGAGCTGCCGGGGAAGGTGCGGGGCGGAGCCTGAGGGTGAGCTGACGGCCAACCGCAGAGTGAGCGTGAGCGAGAGCTGCGAGCCGAAGTGCGGATGAGTCAGTGGGTATGACACGGCGGATCGTCTTTCACATCGGCATGCCGAAATGCGGCTCGACCTACTTGCAAACGCAGGTCTTTCCCGCCCTCGAGAACGTCCACTACGTCCGCAAGCCAGTGACGATTGCGGCGGACGGTCTCGATGATGCCGCAGCCGTGGTCGTCGAAATGGTCGAGCGAGCGCAAGCGCCAACCACGCTCTTGAGCAACGAGTTCTACTGCGGCCACCCATCGAGGCCAAAAAGCTATGATCTGTTCATGGACTTTGTCGACCGGCTGGCGGCACAGCGACCCGATCTTGCCATCGG
>WGBL01000271.1 GCA_015494375.1 Hyphomicrobiales bacterium
CTCAGCGGGAGAGCGCCCGCCTCACACGCGGGAGGGCACTGGTTCAATCCCAGTCGCGCCCACCATCCCTTCCCGCCTACGTCCAGAGGACCCGCCAACAGGTCGCACCCATCATCCAACCGCGCCCACCATCTCGTTGCGTGCACCACCTTGTCGCGTTTGCGATTCTGCTGAGCCCATCAAATCGCGCGCAGCCGAGCGGGCAGGGTCACCCGCCGATCGGCGCACCGATCGTGCTCGCGTTAAACAGGACGTGTGCGCCGAGCCGACAAGGACAACACGAGCAAGACCATCGGTGGGACGTCGTCCCGGCACAATGGACACGTCCCGGCACAATGGACAATGACAATTACTGCCCAGGGGCGCCGGCTTCTGCCTTTGCCCGCCGCTCGATCTCGGCCGACAGCCGGTTGAAAAGCTCCTCGGGGATGGCCTTGGACGCCGGGCACGCGGGCGCTTGCAGGCGCTCGGCCAAGGTGCGCAGATCGCCCTTGAAGCCGGGTGTCAGCGCCCGCTGGATGACACCCTTGGCGACAAAACCGTCGCTCCAACGCACCTGGCAACTGAGATCGACGAGAAACTCGGTCAGCTGCTGGCGGTGGAGCAGCGGGTCGGTGGCGGCGTTGGTCTGCTGGAGGTCGCGCCACTTCTGGGCATCGGCCGAGGAGGCCCAACCGGCCGAGACATTGTCGTCGAAGAGATTTTTGAGGCTCGCTGTCACACGCTTGCGCACCTCGGGATCGGTAATGCCGGCAACCGCCTCCTTGAGCTTGGCGAGCTTGCGTGCCGGCGGCTGTTTGAGCCTGAGCCGGGACATGTCGGAGATGGTGGTATCGCCGGGTTCGGGCGGCACGGTGAGCCAGACGGTGGCGGATGAGAAGTCGGCGCCCTTGAGCACCGCGCCATCGAGATCGGCGCCTTGCAGACGGGCAAAGCTGAGATTCGCACCGTCCATCTCGGCGCCCTGGAAGATGGCACCCTGTGCTTCGGCAAGCGAGAACAGCGCCCCCTGAAGGGCCGCGCTCGAGAAATCGGCGCCCTGGAGGTTGGCGCCTGAGAGGTCGGCGCCCTGCAGGAGTGTGCCGAGAAAGTTGGCCCCCATAAGGTCGGTGCCGCCCGAAAGATCGACCCCGCGCATGTCGGCGCCCGAGAAGTCGGCGCCCTGGAGCTCGGCATAGCGCAAATCGGCGCCGTCGAGCTTGGCGTTTTCGAATTTGGCGCCCGCCAGATAGGCAAGCTGGAGGTTGGCGCCCGAGAGCTTGGCCCGCGTGAAATTGACCCGCCGCAGGTGTGTGCAACTGAGCTCGCGCCGCTTGGCGAGCGTCAGCACGGCATTGATGTCGGTGCAGGAGAGCCGCGCACCCCGCAGATCGGCGCCGACGAGGCTTGCGCCTTCCAGATTGGCACTCGTGAGATCGGCCCTGTGCAGGTCGGTGCGCTCGAGGATGGCGTATCTCAGATCGCGGCCACGCAAATTGATGCTCACCTCGCCCGCCGCATCATCCCGATCGCTGACGAGGTCCTCATCTGTGACAATCAGGTTGCGCTGAAAGAGATTGCGCCGTGCGCCGCTGCCATCGAGCGCCCCTTCGAGGAAGTAGGCTGTCAGACTGAAGACGGTGCGCTCGATGGTGCCGGCGCTTGCGGTCTGGGTCAGGCGCACGCTGCTGAAGGCCTGGGTCATCCTGTCTAGCCGCTCGCCGGGCACAGTGGCCACAAAGAAAGAGAACAGCAGCATGCCCACAAGCATGATGCCGGTGAGCAGAAAGTTGACCGGATGATGCCGGGCCGTGCGCCAGAATGCGCCGAAGAACGAGGCCTCGGGACGGCGCAGGAAAACACCCATCGAAAACAGGATGAGTGCGTCAGCGACCAGAACGAGGCGGTGGGCCCAGGTGGTGAAGGTGTCATGATAGGGCAGGAAGACGAGCTGCGTGAACAGCATGATGGCAACCGGCAGGACGACGAGCGTGAGCCAGATCATGGCATGGAGGAAACCGCTCAGGAGCCAGCCGCGATGAGGCCCGGCAAGGGCCTGGGTGAAATAGTAGGAGTGGAGCTCGAGGCGCAAGGGATGGGTGCGTTTGCGCCCGGGCTCAAGCGGCCGCAGCGCCTTGTCGAACTCGAGAGCCTTGCGCGCCAGCATGACATGCTGGACCAAGAGCCCAAAATGCACGAACAGCAACACCAGTGGGGCAAAAAGGAAAAAGCGGGTGAGCTCGATCTCGACCTGGAGAATGGGCAGGTCGACCTTGCTGTTCAACAAAAGGTCCTTGTGGCTGACGCCCGCCACGGCGATCAGGACATAGGTCATGAGGCCGAGGAACAGCACCCAGCCGCCGCGCGCGGCCGCACTCGCGGCGTTGACGGCCTCGAGCAGGCTGTAGGGATTGACCGGTGCCTCGCCGCTGCCCGTCTCGCCCAATGGCCCTTCCGCGCCGGCAATATCGACTTCACTCATGACCGCTGACACCTCCCCTCCAGTTTTCCCGGTTGTGGCTCGCGTCCTCTTGCCCTTTATTCCGGCTATGCTGGCTATCTTGCCAACCGCGCCATACCCCCTCGCGCCCTGCTCGGACCAGTTGGCCGCCACGAGGCACCTTAGCCCAGAACACTCGCCCCGTTAAAGCCTTGCGTTGTGAGTAGGAAAACCAGGCGACGCCTTGTCATGCCACTTAATCTTTCGGAATTGTGGCGTCATCCTGCTCGCTGAGGGAAAAGGTCTCTCGCACGTGAGCGGGTAGCCGCCGGTTTCCACGCGTACTGCATTTCTTGCGCAACGGCCTCTCCCACGCGAGCGGGCAGCCGCTGCAAACCGCTCAATGGCGCTCATTGACGCTCATGGGTGATCATTTTGAGCCCACTTGTGCTCACCTTGCGTATATTGGTTGCGCCAATGCATATCGACGGCCCAGCGCCCATTGGATTGCCCGCGCTCCGATC
>WGBL01000272.1 GCA_015494375.1 Hyphomicrobiales bacterium
CCTCTTGCCGACCCTCCCCCTCGAGGGGGAGGGAGGAATAAAACTGGCCGGTGGAGGGACGAACCAATCGCGGTTCAACGTTCCGCCGTACCGTGTCCGAAATGTACGAGCCATCTGGAAACGGCGCAGAATCAATGCCATGCGCCATGTCCAGAAAAATCTACCGGACAGCAGTGGACTTGATCCGGGCATCCAGGGCAGCACACAAAGGCGGTTGCGGCCCTTGGCCCTGGATCGCCGGCTCGGAGCCTGTGCCCGCGAAAGCGGGTAGCCCGCGATGACGTCAAGTAAGGGGTGCGCAACCAGAACATCATTATTTTGAGCGGGTCCATTTTCTGGCTGGTATGAGATCAAACACTTCGGGCGCATTGCCACGGGCTGTGAAAAGACCGCGCTCTCGTTCCGTCCCATGCCAAGTCTCTTTGTCTCTGTGGAGCCATGAGCGGAATGGTTCCAATGCAAACAGGGCCCAAGGCCCGGCTTGCGGCCGGGCGTGACAAACAGTGTTGCAGAGTTGTGGTTGGCCCCTGGCTCGTGTTCAGCTAACATTCAGCTCACGCGGGCAAGCATCACATTTGCCATAATTCGTTCAACAAGGGGGTCTAGAGCGCGGCCGCTTCCGTTTTTTGAGCCTTCTTAGTTGCAGAGTTGGCCGCCGAGGCGATTGAACCATGCGCAGCAACGCAACCATTGCACTGGTCGACGACGACCGAAACATTCTGTCCTCGCTTCGTGTCGCACTGGAGGCCGAGGGCTACAAGATCCGCACCTACAACGACGGCAACACGGCACTCGAAGGCCTGCTCGAGGAGCCGACCGACCTCGCAATCCTTGATATCAAGATGCCACGCATGGACGGCATGGAGCTGTTGCGCCGCCTGCGCCAGAAGTCCGACATGCCGGTCATCTTTCTCACCTCCAAGGACGAGGAGATCGACGAGCTTTTCGGGTTCAAGATGGGGGCGGACGACTATATCGCCAAACCGTTCTCACAACGGCTGCTGATCGAGCGGGTCCGCGCCGTCCTCCGCCGGGCCCAGGCGCGCGAGGCCACGAACCAGGCCAACGGCTCTGCCGGCGTTCTCGAGCGTGGTCACCTCAAGATGGACCCCGAGCGCCACACCTGCCATTGGCGTGGCGAACCTGTCACGCTGACTGTTACCGAGTTTCTGATACTGCAAGCACTCGCCCAGCGGCCGGGGGTCGTCAAGAGCCGCGATGCGCTGATGGATGCGGCCTATGACGACCAGGTTTATGTCGACGATCGCACGATTGACAGCCACATCAAACGCTTGCGCAAGAAATTCAAGGCTGTCGATCCCGAATTCGACGTCATCGAGACCCTTTATGGTGTGGGCTATCGCTTCAAGGAATGCTAGAAGGGCCAAATGGCGATCGACACCGAGAGTTCGCGGCACTTGGCGCTACCGGGTGCCCTGCGGGCTGTGCGTGGGCGGCTCCTCGGCTGGGCCAAGGGGCTCTGGCCTTATCTGCGTTTTACCACGCTCACCGGTCGCATCATCTTTTTGAACCTTCTCGTCCTTGTCGGGCTCGTCATCAGCAACTTCTATTTCACCAACCGCGAAAAATGGCTGATCGAGGACCGGGTGCAGATCCTGCGCATCCAGGCCGAGATCATGGCAGCCGCCATTGCCGCGCGGGCCACGGTGCGCACCAACCAGATCGAGCTCGACCCCGATCTCCTCGAAGAGGCGCCCCGCGGGCCCATCCCCTCGAGCATTGATCTTTCGGCGCTCGAATACTCCATCAGTCCAGAGCGCATCGCCCCCATCATCCCTCGGCTCCTCGCCCCGACCGAGCACCGGGCAAGGATCTATGATGCCAAGGGCGATTTTGTGCTCGACAGTGCCAGTCTCGATCCGGTGGGCGCCTTCGCGAGGCGCAAAGAGCGGTCGGCCGAGCCCAGCAGGCCGCCAGTGATCAAAGCGCTGTCGAGCCGAATCCGGGCCTGGTTCGATCGCCGCAACCTGCCACTCTATCAGGACATCGGCCGCGAGAACGGCACAGCTTACGAAGAGGTTCGCATTGCCCTGCACGGCCAGACCACTCCGATTCTCAGGGTCGATAAGTTCGGCCGGACCATCTTGAGCGTGGCGGTTCCCATTCGCCGGCTGGCAAGCATCAAGGGTGCGCTCCTGCTTTCCACGCGCCCTGGCGAGCTCGATGAGCGGCTGGCGGCCGAGCGCTGGCCGATCATCAAGTTTTCGCTGGCGGCGTTGGTCGTGATCATCTTCTCCTCGTTCTTCCTCGCAAGCACCATTGCGCTGCCGTTGCAGCGGCTCTCGCAGGCGGCCGAGAAGGTGCGCAACAGCCTCCGCCGCCGCCAGGAGCTGCCTGATTTCACCCATCGCGCCGACGAGATCGGCGATCTCTCGGGCACCTTGCGGGCCATGACCGACACGCTCTATCGACGAATCGAGATGAGCGAGCGGTTTGCGGCCGATGTCGCCCATGAGCTCAAGAATCCGCTGACCTCGGTGCGCAGCGCCGCCGAGACCTTGGCCGTCGTCAAGACCAGCGAGGCGCGCCAGGAGCTCGCCGAGACAATCAAGAGCGATGTCGTGCGCTTGACGCGCCTGATCGACGACATCGCCAATGCCTCTCGCCTCGATGCAGACCTTGCCCTCAATGAAGCTGGCCCTGTCGATGTTTCCCGACTGCTTACGGTGCTCGTGGAGATGTTCAACCAGAGCTTTGCAAACGGCAAATGCAGGGTCGAGCTCGAGATCGCGGAGGTGCCGCTCGGCTCGGGCGCTTATGTGGTGAACGGCCACGACAATCGCCTCGGCCAGGTGATCCGCAACCTGCTCGAGAATGCGGTCTCGTTTACGCCAAAGAATGGCCGCGTGCGGGTGAAGGCGCGGGCTGCGGGCGGGCGCGTCCGCATCGAGGTCGAGGATGATGGCCCGGGGATTCCGCCCGGCAATCTGGAGAAAATATTCCGCCGCTTTTATACCGATCGCCCCGAATCCCATGGCTTTGCCAAGAATTCGGGCCTCGGCCTTTCCATCAGCCGCGAGATCGTCGAGGCGCATCAAGGGGCGATCTGGGCGGAGAATAGACTCGCGCAAGAGGAGCTCGCGGGTAGCGATGGCGCTGACAACGCCCACCCCGGCGCCAACGGCATAGATCGAACGCGCATTCTCGGCGCCAGATTTGTTGTCGAACTGCCTTCGGCGGACCACTTCAGCCGGCGCGGGGCAAGAGGCGAACGACGAGCGGCGCTGGAAGCGCGGCGAGGAGCGGGAAGCTAAGG
>WGBL01000273.1 GCA_015494375.1 Hyphomicrobiales bacterium
CCTCGAGCCCGGCGGCCATGGTGAGGCCGAGCTCGCGGCACTTGGCAATGAACGCGGGCTGGAATGCGCCGCGGCAAATGAGCGGCGCGGCGACGGCGCGCCATCGCAGCCCCGTAGTGATGCTCTCTACCGCCCGCCGTGTGCCCGTGCCGTCGTGGCCCGCTCGCACATAGAGCGCATAGGCGAGCCCCTCGGTCTTCTCGAGGCATGGATAGTAGATGCGGTCGAAAAAGTCCTTGAGGGCACCGCTCATATAGCCGAGGTTCTCGGTGGTCCCGAGTATGATCGCATCCGCAGCAAGGACGTCCTCGGGCCCCGCCTCGAGGGGCGCCACCACCTCGAGCGCAACATTCTCGATCTCCTCGCTGCGGGCGCCCTCTGCCACCGCATCGCGCAGCGCCCGGGTGTTGGGCGAGGGGGCGTGGGCGACGATCAGTAGTCTTTTCTTGCTCTCCAACGGCCTCTCCAACGCCGGCATCGGCAAGGGGCTCCACAGGCGGTTCCAGTGGCAGCTCCAGTGATGGCTCTAGTGGCGGCTTCAGCAACAGCCCAAACAAGGGCGCGCCCTTGGCCCAGCTCAAATGGCCCAGCTCAAACCTTAAGCGTCACGGCCGCCTCTTTCGGGGGCACCGCATCGGGCGGGCGCAAATAGAGCGGGCGCGGGTGCGCCTGCGCCGCGTCGGCATCCATCTCGCGCACAAGCATGCCCAGCGTGCGACCATCGGGCTCGAGTTGCTCGGCGGCAATCCGAGGCGTTGCCTGATCGGTCCCTTGAGCGGCCCGAAGCGCGGCCACGACCATGGCCGCACCACTTGCAATGACCGTGTCGGTGGGGCGCAGTCGCGCCGCGGCTTGCGAAGGGTCGAGGACCTCGGGGCCACAGAGCGGCCCGGCGCTGCGATCGAAGATCTGGAAATAGACCTGCCCGCGCCGGGCATCGACGGCCACCACCAGGCGTGCGGGCGGCGCATCGCCAGCTGCCCCCACGCGCATCAGATAGCGCGCGGCCATCACCCTGAGGCTCACTTCGCCGAAAAGGGGGCGGCCGCTCGCAAGGGCAAGGCCGCGGGCGGCGGCCAGCCCCACACGCACGCCCGTGAATGTGCCAGGCCCGAGCGTCACCGCAATGCGATCGAGGGCCTCAAAGCCGAGCCCCGCCTCGCCCATCACCTCGCCGATCATGGGCACAATGCGTTCGCCATGGCCGCGGCGCATCTCTTCATAGATTTGAAAGGTCTCGACGGCGCCCTGGGCCTTCTCCCAGCCCTCAGAGCCCCCAGGGCCCTCAGCGCCCACATCGTCGGACCCCCGGAGACGCTCGGACGAAACGCCTTTCCCAGTGTCCCCAATCCCAGCGACCCCACTGATGAGAACCGCGGCCGAGCAGGCGGCAAGCGAGGTGTCGATGGCAAGGATGTTCATGCGTGCTCACCGGCTGTGCGGCACACTCCACTCGTGCGCAACTCATGCGCGATAATGCCGCCTCTTGCCGTCAGCAGTGAGCCACCGGCCCGGAAAGCCCTCAATTCCAGCGAACGCGAGCGCTCGTGCGATTTGCCGGGTGTTGTCCACCCCCGGGCCCCCGGGCCAGCGCTCTCAGACCTGGCGCACCTCGCGCACCTCGGGCACGAAATGGCGCAAGAGGTTCTCGATGCCGTGCTTCAAGGTTGCCGTCGAGCTCGGGCAGCCCGCACAGGCGCCGCGCATATGGAGATAGACGACGCCATCGCGGTAGCCCTGGAATGTGATGTCGCCGCCATCCTGGGCCACGGCCGGGCGCACGCGGGTGTCGAGCAGCTCCTTGACGGTCTTAACGATCTCGCTGTCTTCCGGTGCGAACGACTCACCGCTCGTGTCGGTATCGCTGCCGCCTTCTCCGGTCACCGCGGGCGCACCCGACACATAATGCTCCATAATGGCCCCGAGCACCGCCGGCTTGAGGAGTTGCCAATCGGTCTCGCCCTTGGTCACCGAAATGAAATCCGGTCCGAGAAAGACCCCCTCTACGCCATCGATTTCAAAGAGCCGCTCGGCGAGTGGCGACTGCCCCTTGGCAGCCTCGGCATTGCGATAGTCGCGCGTCCCCGAGCCCAACACCGGCTTGCCCGGCATGAACTTCAACGTTGCCGGATTGGGTGTGGCTTCGGTCTGAATGAACATCGGCAACTCCTCCGCTTCAAGTGCAGCCAACGGGCCAGCACGGATCATGAATAATGTCGATCGAAGTTCGACTTTGGAATTATTCTAACCAAGGAACGCGCCCTGCGTCGAGCCGGAAATCGCAACCCAGAGGCTGCTTGCCCGCAGACTAGCGCAAGGCGCGCACTTTATCCACACATCGAACACGGCAACATCCACACGCCAAACAGGCCAACGTCCACAGGCCGAACAGGCCGACACGACTTTGGCACGCCGCTGCTTGTGCGCTCGGGCGCCTGAGAATGAGACGCCTGAGAATGAGAAAAGGCGTTTGGCTTTGGGGGTCGAGGACAGGCCCTCTGCAAGCCCTGTATCAGCAAGCCCTATACGAGTGCAGACGGCGCCTTTATAAGGGGGCGATACATTCTTGCCAGCGCAAAACGGGTTGCATCGAAATCAAGGCGGATGCCGCGACAGCGGCTGGGTAAGTCGTCCGTTGCGTGAAACCGAGATCGCACCAAGCCCAAGCCCCGCGCAACCTCCGTCGGCACACCGGCGGCGCGGCCTCTTTCAGCGAGCAACAGCGAACAAAGGAGGTCCACCGTGACGAGCCAAGGAAAGCCGCCGAGTCGAACGAAACAATTGCTCTCGCTTGACAGCTTTCATTGCCGCCGCGTGCTCGAGGTGGGAGGGCGGCGCTATCTCTACTATTCGCTGCCCGAAGCCGAGAAGAATGGTTTGCCAGGCATTTCACGGCTGCCGTTCTCGCTCAAGGTGTTGCTCGAAAACCTCTTGCGCCATGAGGACGGCACGACCGTGACGGCCGACGACATTCGCGCCTTTGTCGACTGGCTCGATGCGCGACGCTCGGAGCGCGAGATCGCCTATCGCCCGGCGCGGGTGCTCATGCAGGACTTCACCGGCGTGCCTGCGGTTGTCGATCTGGCCGCCATGCGCGATGCCATGCGGGCGCTGGGCGGCGCGCCCGAACGCATCAACCCCATTGCCCGTGTCGATCTTGTCATCGACCATTCGGTGATGGTCGACTATTTCGCGAGCCCCCAAGCCTTCGAGCGCAATGTGGCGCGCGAGTATGAGCGCAATCGCGAGCGTTATCAGTTCCTCAAATGGGGCTCGGAGGCCTTCGACAATTTCCATGTCGTGCCGCCCGGGACCGGTATCTGCCATCAGGTCAATCTCGAGTACCTGGCCCAGACGGTCTGGACGCGTGACATCGAGACTGACATCGAGCGCGAAGGGGGGGCGGCCGCGGGCGATGCGGAAGGCGTCACGACGCTCGCTTTTCCCGACACCTGTGTTGGTACCGACAGCCACACCACGATGATCAATGGCCTGAGTGTGCTCGGCTGGGGCGTCGGCGGCATCGAGGCAGAGGCGGCGATGCTCGGCCAACCCATTTCGATGCTCATTCCCGAGGTCGTGGGCTTTCGCCTGACGGGTGCCCTCGGCGAAGGCGTGACGGCCACCGATCTGGTGCTCACCGTCACCGAGATGCTCCGCGCCCATGGCGTCGTCGGCAAGTTCGTCGAGTTCTATGGCCCCGGCCTCGACCATCTGGCGCTCGAGGATCAGGCGACGATTGCCAACATGGCGCCCGAGTATGGCGCCACCTGCGGCTTTTTTCCGACCGACGCTGAGACCATCGCCTACCTCGCGGCCACGGGGCGCGATCCGGCCCGCATCGCCCTTGTCGAGGCCTATGCCAAGGCGCAAGGGCTCTGGCGCGAGAGCGAGACGGCGGACCCCGTCTTCAGCGAGACGCTGGCGCTCGATCTCTCAAGCGTCGAGCCGTCGCTTGCGGGGCCCAAACGGCCGCAGGACCGCGTGCCGCTGAAGAGCGCCGCAAAGAGCTTTGAAGAGGCGCTCACGACGACATTCGGCAAGAGCGCTTCTCGAGGCGAAACTCTTCGAGGAGGCGAACCTCTTAGAGGGGGGAGAGATGGAGGCTCTGAAGAGGAGACCTCTCGCAAGGGACGTGCCGGGCCCGATCCGGCCCAGGGCGATGGCGCGGCGGCGCAGGCCCTCAGCGACGGCGACGTGGTCATCGCCGCAATCACATCGTGCACCAACACCTCGAACCCCTCGGTGATGATTGCAGCAGGGCTTCTTGCGAGAAAGGCCCGAGAGCGCGGGCTCATGGTCAAGCCCTGGGTCAAGACCTCGCTTGCACCCGGCAGCAAGGTGGTGAGCGACTACCTCGCCAAATCCGGGCTGCAAGACGATCTCGACGCTCTCGGATTCGCGCTTGTCGGCTATGGCTGCACCACCTGCATCGGCAACTCGGGCCCACTTGCGCCCGAGATTTCCCGCGCAATTGCCGAGCGCGATCTCGTCGTCTGCTCGGTGCTTTCGGGCAATCGCAATTTCGAGGGCCGGATCAATCCCGACATTCGTGCCAACTATCTCGCCTCGCCGCCTCTCGTCGTCGCCTATGCCCTGGCGGGCACCATCCGGCGCGACCTCATGCGCGAGCCGTTGGGCCACGATGCCGAGGGCCGGCCCGTCTATCTCAAGGACATCTGGCCGAGCGCCAAAGAAGTGGCCGAGCTCATCCGCACCTCCGTGAACGAGGAGATGTTTCG
>WGBL01000274.1 GCA_015494375.1 Hyphomicrobiales bacterium
GCCATCGACCGCACGCTGCGCCTCGTGCGCGCCCGCCCCGAGGAGCCTTTTGGCGGTGTTCAGCTTGCCATGTTCGGCGATCTCCATCAGCTTCCGCCCATTATCGAGCGCGGCCGCATGCAAAGCTATTTTGCCGAGACCTATGGCGGGCCGTTCTTTTTTGATGCGCCCACCTTTCGCGAGGTCAGGGTGCCGCGGCTCGAGCTCGCCCATGTCTTTCGCCAGGACGACGAGCGGCTCGTCCGGGCGCTGGATGCGGTGCGCGAAGGAGCGCCGGACCGGGCGGCACTTGCCCCCTTCAATCAGCGGGTTTTCCGGCTCGCCGATTTGGCCGATGCGGAGCACTATGTGGTGCTCACGCCTACGAACGCCGCTGCCAATGCCATCAACCTGGGCTTTCTCAAGCGGCTGCCGGGCGAGGCGAAATCTTATGCAGCGCGCGTCGCGGGCAGTTTCGCCGAAAGCGCCTATCCCACCGACGAGGTGTTGCAGCTCAAGGTGGGGGCTCGCGTGATCCTGCTCAGAAACGATAGCGCCGGGCGCTGGGTGAATGGCACACTCGCAACCATCTCCGCGCTCGGCGACCGGCGTGTCGAGATTGAGATCGCAGGCGAGCGCCACGAGCTCGAGCCCGAGGTGTGGGAGAACGTGCGTTATGGCTGGGATGCGGGGGCGGACAAGATTGTCGAGGAGGTCGCCGGCACCTTCCGCCAGCTCCCACTGCGGCTCGCCTGGGCGCTCACCATCCACAAGGCGCAAGGCATGACACTCGATCGCGTCTATATCAACCTTGGCCGCGGCACTTTTTCACACGGCCAGTGCTATGTTGCGCTTTCGCGCTGCCGCTCGCTCGAGGGCCTGGCGCTGGCGCGGCCGCTCGAGCCGCGCGATGTCATTTTCGATCCGGCGGCCACGGGTTATCGCTCGGTCTTTCCCGCGCTTGCGGCCTGAGGGGGCCGTGGTGTGCGTGCCTCGGCGGGGCGCCTTCGTTGTGGCGCTCTCGTCGTGGCGGCTTTGTGCGAAGGCTTTTGTGCGAATGATTTTGCCTGAATGCCGGGGTTGGCATGTCGGGAATGAAAGTGTGGGCAGGGGGGACAACTTACGCACCCCTTCTATTCGATACGCATGACAAGTTTCGAGACCCTGCCCACGCGTCTGAAGCTAGGCCAACAAGGTATACGCTTGGTTAGCGGGTGTTAGCGGGCGGGAAAAACCGAACGCCGCCCAGTGTGTCGAGCACCGTTCGGCCCCCTCTGCGCGCTGGTAACACCATCAAGGAGGGTAGTGTCTCACTTTGGAGCATCCCTTACGCGACGGCAGCTTTTCGTGCTGTTTCCCCCCTTTTGCTCCACGTCATCACCCGGCGTGACCGGGTGATCCAGGGCAACAAATGCGGTGCTTGCCGCCCTGGATTGCCGCGTCACGCGCGGCAATGACGTGAATGGGATAACGCGCAAAAAAACTCAAACTGAGACACTACCTCAAGGTGCTTGATGTGGCTGAGCTTTCGGGGTTGGTCCCCTCTGCGGTGGGGCTGCAGTCGTTCCCTCTGCGGTCGGGCAGCAGTCGTCCTCTTTGTGTGACCGTCCATCTTACATGACCGTTCATCGATCAGCACAAACGACACCGCGGGCGAACGATGCCGCGGGCGCAAGCGGCACCGCGCCTGAACGATGCCGTGCGCGGACGATGCCGCGGGCGCAGGCGAGACCGCGCGCCTGAACGATGCCGCGGGCACGAGGGATGCTGGGGGCACAAGGGAGGCTGCGGGCCCCGCTCAGACCAACGCAAACTGCACCATGGGCGAAAGCACGCTGCGCCCCCCCGCCAGCCCAATCCCGCCTCAGACCAGCGCGAAGATGCGGCAAGCGCCGCCGGTCGCGCCCCTGATCTTGGCCGAGCCGACGACGATGGTGGCGCCCGATGGCGGCACGTCCGAAAGATTGGCCAGATTCTCGAGCCCCCAGCGCCCGGCTGGCAGCCAGAGATAATGGGTCTTGAACTTCTTCGACGGGCCATGGTCGAGCGAGAGTGTGTCGACCCCGATGCCGACCACATTGCGCTCCTTGAGGAGCATCTCGGCTGCCTCAACCGCGAAGCCCGGGAAATGGAAGGTGCCCGAGCTGTCCTTGCCGACGAACTTGTCGCTGCCGACGTGCTTGTCCCAGCCGGCATTCATGGCGACACAGGCGCCATGAATGCCGGCTGGGAC
>WGBL01000275.1 GCA_015494375.1 Hyphomicrobiales bacterium
ACCCACCACCCCCTGCCAGCCGCCGGGTGCGTGACGGGGCGGGGACGACAACGCCCGGCGCCGCCCCCCGTCTGGTTTTTGGCTTCTGATTTCTGCCCCGCCAAACTGTCCAGGACATCAGTCGAAACGAAACACATTGGCGGGGGCGTGATGGGAGAGATGCGGAACCATCCAGACGGTGCGGGAGTGATGGCATGACGCATGTGGGTCTCGCGATTAGCCATCAATCGACACGGCTCAATCGTTTGGCTCGGCCCTAAGCGGCTGCTCGCTCTTCTCTCCTCTTCCTCTTTGAGGCGCCGGCTGTTGCCCGCGTGCCACGTTGGCCCAAGCTCAAGCGATCGTGAGGCAATGTTAACTTTCTGTCAGCAATGACTGCTGATAAATGATCGCCATGGCACGGGTGTTGTGGATAATTTCCGTCTTGGCGTGGGTCTTCGCAGCGGGTGCGGCGGGGGACTGGGGGGCGCTCGCGCGTGGCCTTCCCGGCGCTTTCGGCCCGGACGCGGCCGTGCCACGCGTGGAGCAAGGTTTGGAGCAAGGTCTGGGCGGCGCCAGCGCGGCCGTGGCAACCCCACGCAAGGCCGCTCCGCCCGCGCAAGAAGCCGCTCCGCCCGCGCAAGAAGCCGCCCTGCTCGCACACAAGGCGGCCTCGCCCGCACACAAGACGGTCCCGCAACGCAATGAGGATGAGCGCCAACGCACAATGCTCCGATTGCCGGCGCCCGCTCCCGCACCGGCCAAATGCATCGTGCCGAAGGTGCATGTATGCGGTCAGTCGGTGGCCCTCATCACAGACGCGGAGTTGCAGCTCCCCTCGGCCCGGCGCCTGGTGCGTCGTCTCGATGCCGAGCTATTGCCTATGGGCGGCCTGAGATCCGGCCTCTATCGACCGCCCATTTCTCACTCCTGATCATCCGATCACGCAATCGCCTGATCAATTGATCCCCTTTCGGCTGATTATTCGATCACCTGATCAAGCGAACCTCTGCTCAAGTCGCTGGTTTGTCGGCCCGTCTTGGGTCGCCAACCCGATCGCCAATCGGTGACGTCAATGGGTGGCGTCAATCGGTAACTCGGTGACCAGGAGTGAGAATCGATGTTGCTTCGTCGCCAAATCTTAGTGGGACTCACAGCTCTCGTGTTTGCGCCTTCGGCGGCGCTCGCCCACAGGCGCGGGAAAGGCTTTCGTCTCGATCCAAAGTATGAGCCTCAACGGGTGCCGTTCGAAGGCTACGAGCCGGGCACGATCGTCGTCGATCCGCGCAACCGGTTCCTCTATCTCGTCGTGGAGCCCGGTTATGCCAGGCGCTACGGCGTCGGTGTCGGCCGGGCCGGCCTCGCCTGGCGCGGGCGGGCGGTCGTCGGCCGCAAGGCCAAGTGGCCCTTTTGGCGCCCCACGCGCAGCATGATCCGCCGCAACCCGCGCAAATATGCCCGCTTCGCCCGCGGTGTGCCCGGCGGGCCGCGCAATCCGCTCGGGGCCCGCGCGCTCTATCTCTATCGCAACGGCAAAGACACGCTCTATCGCATCCACGGCACCAACGACCCCTCCTCGATCGGCCGGGCCGTCTCGAACGGCTGCATCCGGATGCTGAACGACCATGTCAAGGACCTCTACGAACGTGTGCCCATCGGCACCAAGGTGGTCGTCCTCTAAGAGCGGGGGCATAAATCCCAATCTTAGTAAGACCCCAATCTGCACAAGCTCGAGGCCGGCGCTCGCCGGCGCAGCTTCTCGGGGCTCGGCGCTCGGTGCTCGGTCGCGAAGCGGAAAGGGGAAGCAGGAAAGAAAGTTGAGAGAATGCAAGACGGACACGAAAATAAAGGCCGTCAATCGACAAGAGATGGTCAACGAGCTACCAAACCCGAGCAAAAGGCCCCTTCGGGCCGTTTGGTAGAGCTCACGCGGCGCGCGTTTGTCTCTGGTATCGGCGCCATGGCGCTTGGGGGCTGTGCGGCGTCGCGTGGGCACGGGGTTCGGCTCGGGCTCTCGGGTGAAGAGGCGCTTAGGGCCGAGTTCGATCGGCTCTATGGCCCACGGCCCGATGAGCGCTTTCCCATACCCGCCGTCAAACGAAGGCGGCTGAAACCGGCCTTCTATCGGCGCACCGTCCCCTATGAGACCCGCGAGAAGCCCGGCACCATCATCGTCGATACGGCCGCCAAATACCTCTATCTGGTGCAAGAAAAGGGACGCGCCATCCGCTATGGCATCGGTGTCGGACGCCAAGGCTTCTCGTGGTCGGGGCGGGCGCAGATCGGCTGGAAGCGCAAATGGCCCACCTGGACGCCGCCCGCCGAGATGATCCGGCGCGAGCCCCATCTCGCCAAGTTCGCCAAGGGCATGGAGCCGGGGCTCGAAAACCCGCTTGGCGCGCGGGCGCTCTATCTCGTACAGAACGGGCGCGATACGCTCTATCGCATCCACGGCACCCAAGAGGCCTACAGCATCGGCAAGGCGGTCTCGAGTGGCTGCATTCGCCTAATCAACCAGGATGTCATCGATCTTTACGACCGGGTGAAGGTCGGCGCCACTGTGGTCGTTCTGCCCGCCTTGGCGCCCTCCCAAAAGATCGCCGCACGCGAGGTGCACAGCCATGCCCTCTAAAGCCACGTTGCGGCTGGCCCTGCTTGGAGCACTTATTCTTGTACTCGGCCTCGGCGCCATCGCGGGGCTCGTCGTCTCGCGCGAGGACGGGGTGCGGCTCAAACCCGACGACCAAGAGGTCGTGAGCCTTGGCAAGGAAATCTATGACAACTATTGCGCCCTTTGCCATGGCAAAAACCTTGAAGGGCAGCCCGACTGGCGCCGCCCGGGGCCCGACGGCCGCTTTCCCGCGCCGCCCCACGACGACAGCGGCCACACCTGGCATCACCCCGACAAGGTGCTGTTCGAGATGGTGAAATTCGGCCCGCAAAAGTTTGCCGGCAGGAATTACCAGTCGAACATGCCGCCCTTTGAGAACGTGCTCGACGACAAAGAGATTTTGGCCGTCCTTTCGTTTATCAAGAGCCGCTGGTCGAAGACCGTGCGTCGGCGCCATAGCCGCATCGACGAGGCAAGCCGAGAGCCGCGCTCTTGAGGGACCCCTTGTGAGCGGCCCCTTGCTCTCGCCAGATGTGCTGGAAGGACGAGGTCTGGCGTGCTGCTCCACGCCTCTCAACACCCTCGGCTCCGAGCTTGTGGAGGAGCAAGAGGAGCGGTTGTGGAGGAGCGAGAGGAGGGCAAGCGCCATTTCCACCGCCCTTTCCACTTCGTCAAGGGCCCGGTGGTCACCAAGCTGCTGATGGCTGGTGAGATCAGCTGCGCACACCATGAGAGCCCAGCGGTGCTCTTGCAGGCCATGGGGTGGGGGGCACTCGCCTATTCTCCTTCACTTCCGCGCGCTTTCGCGGCTACGATGCCCCACAAGGGCCATAGGGCGCGGCGCGACCGCTGCCATACCGCCGCCGGCCGCCTCCGTTGCTGCCACCTCGGTCAAAACCGCTTACTGGATACCGCAGCCGCCGCCCGTTGCTGCCACCATCGTCGCCGCCGTTCGCCCACTGCTCGCCCATCACCATGGCTCGCAGGACACCACAGCCACCGACCATCGTTGGCATCACCGTCACCACCCCTCGCTGGCCACCTCGGCCCGCAGCTCTCGGCTTTCCTATTCCCGCACGACAAACACCGACTGCCTAGCGTGACGGACGACACGCGCAGCGTTGGGCCCGATAAGATAGTCCTTGAGCTCAGGCCGATGCGCGGTCATGACGATAAGGTCCACCCCAAGCGTGTCGGCCGCGCGTATAATCTCCTCATAGATCGTGCCATGGGCGACATGGAGCTTTGGTGCCAGCCCTTCGGGGCTGTGCTTTGAGGCGAACTCCGCAAGCTTGCTCTTAGCCTCCTCGATGGCCTTTTGCTCGTAGTCGGGGGGAAAGAAGCTGCCCACGACGGGAAAGCCCATGGGCGGGACGACATTGACAATGTGCACCTCCGCGCCATGGGGCCTTGCCAGCTCAGCGGCCATGGCAAGCGCCGGCGAGGATGCGCGCTCATGGCCGAGATCGATGGGAACCAGAATGGAGCGAAACATGGGCCTCAAGCCTCCTGCGGCTGATGGGGCTGCTGCGGCTTGGGCAGCGCCCGCGCCCGGGCGCGCTGCAACATGACAACAAATCCAAGCAAGAGCAGCGCCGGGATATAGAAAACCTCCTTTGGCATCCGCTGGCGCGGCGTCAGCACCGCGTCGATCACGATGGGATTGTCGGGCTCGCCCGTGAGGAACTGCTTCTCGAAACGCTCCTTCAATGCCCTGTCCTTGAAGTTCCAGGCAAAGCCGTCGAAGACCACTTTGCCATCCTCCTCGAGCACATTGAGGCCGGCATTGGCAAGGCGCTCCTCGCCATCGCCCTTCTTGCCGAGGTTGACGACCATGACCGTCTGGGTCTTGGCCTCGGGATCGTCGAAGTCGGGCCCCACCAGGCGCAAGCGAATGGTGGCATTCTCCGGCTGGGCAGCAATCAAGGAAAGCGCCTCGCTGCCCGGCCGCTCGTCAAAGGGTGGCGAGACCATGTCCAGCCAGAACCCGGGCCGGAACAGCGTAAAGGCAACGAGCAACAAGGCGATCGACTCCCAGATGCGACTGCGTGTGAGGAACCAGCCCTGGGTGGCCGCGGCAAAGAGCATCATCGCAGCCGTTGCTATGATGAAGACGAAGATGGCCTTGAGCGGCCCCACGTCGATCAGCAGCAGGTCGGTGTTGAAAAGAAAGAGGAAGGGCAAGAGCGCCGTGCGGATGTCGTAGGCGAAGCCCTGCACGCCCGTCTTGATGGGGTCGCCCTTCGAGATGGCGGCCGCGGCGTAGGCGGCAAGCCCAACGGGCGGTGTGTCGTCGGCGAGGATGCCGAAATAGAAAACGAACATGTGCACGGCAACAAGCGGCACAATGAGCCCCGACTTGGCACCGAGGGCGACAATGACGGGCGCCATGAGGCTCGAGACCACGAGGTAGTTGGCCGTCGTCGGCAATCCCATGCCGAGAATGAGGCTCATGACGGCCACGAGAATGAGCATCAGCAGGAGGTTGCCGCCCGAGAGAATCTCAACGAACTCGCCCACCACCGCATGCGCGCCCGTGAGTGAGATCGAGCCGACAATGACACCGGCCGCGGCCGTGGCGATGCCAATCGAGATCATGTTGCGCGAGCCCGCGATCATGCCGTCGACACACTCCGCAAGTCCGCGCCGAAAGCCCGCGGCATAATTGCCCGTGCCGCGGAAAAACGCCTTCAGAGGATGCTGGGTAAGAGCGATGAAGATCATCGCCAAACAGGCGTAGAACGCCGCCAGGAACGGCGAGAGCCGCTCCGGCGTGGGCAGAATGCACCAGAGCAGGATGATGATCGGCAGCAAATAGTAGAGCCCCGTGATCGCGGTCTCGCCCATCTTCGGCAACTCGGTCATGGGGGCGTCGGGGTCATCCATCTCGAGGTCGGGCCGACGCGCCGCGAGATAGGCCAGAACGAGATAGGCGAGCCCGGCGATCGCCATGACGGCATAGATGGTGATGCCGGGATAGGCGGCCTTGATCCAGCCAAGGGTATAGTAGACGAGGACGAACAGCAGCGAGATGCCGATAAAGCCGGCCAGAAAGCCGATCAGCTTCTGGATGAAGGTGAGCGAGCTCGGGGGCTTTGGCAGGCCCTTAAGGTCGAGCTTGCAGGCCTCGAGGTGGACGATATAGACGAGCGCGATATAGGAGACCAGCGCCGGGATGAGGGCATGCTTGAGAAGTGTCGTGTACTCGACGCCCGTGAACTCGGCGATGAGAAAGGCTGCCGCCCCCATGACGGGGGGTGTGAGCTGACCGTTGGTGGAGGAGGCGACCTCGACCGCCCCCGCCTTCTCGGGCGCGAGCCCCGTGCGCTTCATGAGCGGAATGGTGAAGGTGCCCGTCGTCACCACATTGGCAATCGAGGAGCCGGAATAGAGCCCGCTCATGGCCGAGGCGATCACCGCCGCCTTGGCCGGCCCGCCGCGGAGATGGCCGAGGGCGGCGAAGGCGATCTTGATGAAATAGCCACCCGCACCCGCCTTCTCCAGAATGGCGCCAAAGAGGACAAAGAGAAAGATCATCTGGGCTGAGACCGCGAGCGGCTTGCCGAAGACACCCTCCTCCTGCATCCAGAAATGCCACATGCCCTTGACGAACGACGCGCCACCCCAGTTGAAGCCGCCGATGAACACATAGGCGGCCAGGATGCCCGCCACGATGACGAGTGGCAGCCCGAGCGAGCGGAAAACGGCAAGCGTGAGCACCGCCATGCCGATGACCGCAACCACCATGTCGTATTTGATGTTGGGATGAGCGAAATCGCCGGCCCGCTCGGCGATATTGGTGTCCATGACGATCATATAGAGGATCGCGCCGGCCCCGAGGGTGAGGAGCACCCAGTCGTACCACGGGATCCGGTTGCGCGGCGCCGATTTCCACAAGGGATAGGCAAGGGTCGCCAGGACGAGTGCGAAAGCGAGATGAATCTTCCGCGAAATCGAGAGATTTCCAATGAACAAAAAGAAATCGATCTTGGTCGCCACCGTCAGCATCGAGGGCAGCGGCGACGAGATGTAAAGCTGATAAAGCGCCCAGATGAGGCAGATTGTCGGAATGAGCCTGCGCGCCCAGCCGGCGGGGTTGCGTGCGCCCGATTCGACCTCGGCGACGAGCTCATCGGCCTTTGACAGCTCCTGCACTTCTGCCTGCGACATTGTTTGTTTTCCTCCCCAAAATCAACCGGGCTCTCTCCCAGACAGCCGGGCATTCCCCCGATCAAGCGGCACCGGCTTCTTCAACCCACAAGGATTCGTGTTGGGCTGGCCAGCTCCCGAGCAGTGGACCCACCATGGTGCCTGACAAACAGGCTCGCGAAGCGCGCATGGCTAGGCAGATCCGGGCGAAAGCACGAACAAAAATACAAAAAAAGACGGGAAGGCCGAAGCCTTCCCGCAAGGACCTCTCAACGATTACATCCAGCCCTTTTCCTTGTAGTATTTGACAGCGCCAGGATGGAGCGGCGCTGAAAGGCTGTCCTTGATCATGGACTTCGGATCGAGGTGGCGGAAGGCCGGATGCAACTTCTTGAACTGCTCGAAGTTGTCAAAAACCGCCTTGACAACCTCATAGACCACCTTCTCTGGAACATCGGCACTGGTGACGAACGTGGCGCCGACACCGAAGGTCACGATGTCCTCCTTGTTATTGTACATGCCCGCCGGGATGACGGCGCGACGATAGTAGGGGGTCTCCTTGACGAGCTTCTCGATCTCAGGCGTCCAGGCATTGACGAGGTTGGAATCGCACGAGGACAAAGTCT
>WGBL01000276.1 GCA_015494375.1 Hyphomicrobiales bacterium
GCGGATGCGTTGTGGCTTCGGGGTTGGCTCGATCCAATTGTTCCGCTTGTTCATATTTGTGGGAATTCTTCCCACGCGTGATGGCTCACATATACGTGGGTAATTTTCACACGTCAAGCACTTTTTCCAAAAATCTTGGGATTTATGCAAATGGGAACATTTCCCACGGATGCGTTCTTGTGCTACAAGACGGTGACAGAGAGCGGCATCGGCGCGGATCGGCCCTGTTTGCCCCAAGCGGGCTGGGGCGGCGCCGACCAATAGGCGAACGGATTGCGTCCAACGCGGAGATGGAGACCAAGAGCAGGCACGATGGCCGAACCGGTGATCATGCAGAGGCCCGGCGAGCCGCCCCCGGCGCTCCTGAGGGCACTCCAGCGGCTCTTGAAGCCGCTAGTTCGCGTGCTGATCGCGCACGGCATCACCTTCCCCGTGCTCACGCGGTTGCTCAAGGAGGTCTATGTCGATGTCGCCGAACGTGATTTTCCGGTCCCCGGCAAGCCTCAGACCGACAGCCGCATCAATCTGCTCACGGGCATTCATCGCAAGGACGTGAAGACGCTGAGGAATCGCGAGCGTGCGGCCGAGGCGCCGCCCGCGGTGGTCTCACGCAATGCCCGGATGATCGCCATCTGGACGGGCGCGCCCGACTATCTCGACGAGCGCGGTCGCCCCAGGCCGCTGCCGCGCAACCGGCCGGGCGATGGCGGCCCGTCGTTTGAGGCGCTCGTGGCGGCCGTCAGCAAGGACATCCGCTCGCGCGCCGTGCTCGACGAATGGCAGCGCCAGAAACTTGTGCGCATCGACGATGATGGCCTCGTCCATCTCAACACCGAGGCGTTCGTGCCGCGCGAGGACTTCGACGATCTTGCCTACTATTTCGGGCGCAACCTGCGCGACCACATCGCGGCCAGCGGCCACAATCTCCTCGGCCAGGCACCGCCGATGCTCGAGCGCGCGGTCTACTACGACAAGCTTCGTCCGCAATCGGTGCGGCAACTGGCTGAGGAGGCGCGCGCACTCGGTGGCAAGGCGCTTGTCGAGCTCAACCGTCGCGCCTTCGAGCTCGCCGAGCGCGACGAGGGCGCCGAGGATGCGACCGAGCGCATGACGTTCGGGGTCTATTTCTATGCCACATCACGCGACGCCGGGCCCAATGAGGATAAGCCCGATGAGTAGTCCCAAGAGAGACCCAAGCCCGCCTGCAGCCGTCCATTCTCGCCAGTTGGCGGGGCCTCGCATTCGGTCGTGGTTCTGGGTGCTCGTTATTGGCGTACTCGGCCTCGTTATCGCGCACAATCCCGGCGCACCACCGCCCAGCTCCGCGCGCGCCCAGGCGCTGTCCGAGTGGGGTGCCGGGGTGAACTCGCAGCTCCCGGGCAGTGGACCCTCTGCAGATTTGCCGGGGCGGCCAGGCGGTTGGCGAACGCGCATTGCCAGTGAGGAGCGCGGGCCGCGCGGCGGCATCGGTGGCACGGGCGCGCCCGCCTATGGCGCCAACGGCAATGGCGGCGGGGAAGGCGGGGGCGATGCGAGCGGTGACGGCAACGGCATCGGCGGCACCGGCAACTATGCCGAAACGGACACCGGCATTGGCGGCACCGGCGTCATCGGCACAATCACCGGTTTCGGCAGCATCCTCGTCAACGGCTATGAGATCGACTACGACCCCGATGCCGAGGTCGCCTACAAGACGGGCACCTTGAGTGCGGCCCGGCTCCGCATTGGTCAGGTCGTCGAGGTTGAAGCCGAGGGAGACGGCGCGAAAGGTGATCGCCTCACGGCGCGGGCTATCAAACTGCGCCTCGAGGTCGCGGGGCCCATCGAGCAAGTCGATGCCGTCCGCTCCCACGTGGTTATCCTTGGCCAACGTGTCGATCTCAATGAGGCGATCCTTGCTCGTGATGACGACCAAGTGGAGTTGACCATCGACGATCTCGCCATCGGGCAGTGGGCCGAGGTCAGCGGCTGGCGTCGCGATGACGGCACCATTGCCGCCACCCGCCTCGATATCTCGAGCTCGGCGGGCGATGGCTTGGCGCTCGTGCGCGGCCCCCTCGAGGGAGCCGAAGGCGATCGCCTCCTCGTCGTCGCCGGAACGGCGGTCACCATGCCCCCGACCCTCGCCCCCTCGGACCTCACGCCCGGAAACGAGGTGGTCGTCTATGGTGTTGCGCAAGGGGGGCGCCTGCGCGCGCGGCAACTTGAGCGGCTCCCGACGCGCCCCTTTGCCGGGCGCGTGCGCTGGCTCTCGCTTGAAGGCTATGTTGGGCGGGCGCGTTTCAGGCAGGCGCGGCGCGCGGCGCTCCTTATCGGCCGCTTCCGGATCGGGGGCGGCCGGCTCGCCCGCTCTTTGCGCCCCGGCGAGCGGGTGATCTTGAACGGGCCCTATGACCCTCGGCTGGGCCTACGGCCCTATCGGCTGCGCCGGCCGATCATCCGCCAATTGCGCGCCCGCGCCCGACGCCACAGGCTCCGTCGCCAAAAGCCACGTGGGCGCCGGCGGCCCGGTTATCGCAAGCGACAGCTCCGCCGCCTGCACCAACGCCCGCGCGCCATACGCCCGCGGGCCAAACGTCCGCATCCTCTGCAACGACGACGCGACTTGCGCCGCCATCGCCGCTTCTGGCGCCGCTGATAACGAGGCCTGAGCCAGGTGTTAGGTGTCAGGTGTCACGTCTCAGGTGCCAGACACGTCATCCTCGGGCCGTGTGGGGCTTGAGCCCCATCACGTGACCCGAGGATCCAGCGTAAAACTTGGCGAAGCCACATTATAACTGACGCCGCGCTGCGCGTTGCACCCGCTCTTTTTTTCTTCTTGAGCCCACCCTCCAC
>WGBL01000277.1 GCA_015494375.1 Hyphomicrobiales bacterium
AGCCAGCGCTTGGCGCCGTTGATCTCGGGCCCAAGGAGGAGCGCAACCGCCATCGCCGCCACACCGGCTAGATAGGCGAGTAGGGCGAGCCGTCGCACCTCGAAAGGCCGCAACAACGAGACAGCGAGCATGAGCGCCGTTCCCACAAGCGCAAAAAGAAAGTGGCGCTCCACGAAATAATAGGGCGGGAGCCCGCGCTTGATGGCAACCGTGGGCCCAGCGGCCAAAGAGACGAGAAGTCCGATGGCGACGAGTACGAGAAGCCCCGTCAAGAGCGGCCAGTCGACCGTGAACCACCATGCGCTCAAGCGGTTTTTCTGTGAGCGCGATATCTGCATGGCCCCACTCGCCTGCCGCCTGTAGCCCGCTCAGCCACCGCTGAGCGCTCTTGCCCGCTCCAACTCCCCCACCCGCAACCCGAACAGTCCCCGCCGCACGCAAACCAGGCCCCATCGCCGAGGCGCACCCCGCGCGCGCACCCGCGAGGCCTCAGGCGATGGCGATCAGCAAGGTCAACCTTGAGCGCCACCGCACACCCGCCCGCGAGGCCTCAGGCGCTGTGCGATCCGCCACTTGGGCCGAGCGCAATGCCTTCGAGACGCGCAACCGCCGCCTTGAAGGCATCACCGCGCTCTTCGAAACTCGCGAACTGATCAAACGACGCACAAGCCGGCGAAAGCAGCACCACCCTCTCGCCGCCGCCTTCTTTGCCCGCCTCGGCCGCATCGTGCGCGGCCAGCTCAAGCGCCCGCTCGAGCTCGCCACAGAGCACAAAGTCGACCCCGCCGCCGGCAAGGCGGGTGGCAAAGGCCTGGGCCGCCTCGCCGATCAGATATGCCCGGCGCACCTTGCCGAAGTAGGGCGCAAGCTCGTCGATTCCCCCTTCTTTGGCAAGCCCGCCCAGGATCCAGTGGATGTTGTCGAAGGCGGCCAGGGCATGGCGTGCGGCATCGGCATTGCTCGCCTTTGAATCGTTGACGAACAACACATGCCCGCGCCGGCCGACGATCTCGAGCCGATGGGCGAGCCCGGGAAAGCTCTTGAGCCCGCGCGCAACCACATCGGGCGAAAGCCCAAGCCCTTCGGCGAGCGCCCAGGCGACGGCGGCATTCTGCCAGTTGTGGCGGCCGCGCAGGGTCTCGATGCCCGCGAGCGACAGAGCGGCGATTTCGCGGCCTTCGCGGATGTTATAGAGCACGCCCCGGGCGGCATAGATGCCATCGGCCACGGGCCCCTCGACCGAGACGCGACGGATATCGAGCGAAGGCGCCAGGCGCTCGGCGATCGCGCGCGCGTGCGCGTCGTCAACCCCTACGACGGCCCGCGCGCCCGGCGCGAGGCTTGAGAAGATGCGCCCCTTGATACGGGCATAATTGGCCATCGAGCCATGGCGGTCGAGATGGTCGGGCGAAATGTTGAGGAGGGCGGCAGCGGAAAGCGTGAGATTGGGTGTCAGGTCGATCTGATAGGACGACAGCTCGAGCACATAGATGCGCGAATCGTGAAAGGGCGCAAGCCCGAGGACCGCCTGGCCGATGTTGCCGCCGATGCTGGTCTCGAGCCCGGCCGTGGCGAAGAGATGGGCGGTCAGGGCGGTGGTGGTCGACTTGCCGTTGGTGCCGGTGATCCCGACCACCCGCGCGCCCGAGCCGAGCGCGCGATGCTCGGCGAGAAATAGCTCGGTGTCGCCGATGATCGGCACACCAGCGGCTCTTGCAGCTGCGACCACCCAATGGGGCTCGGGATGGGTGAGCGGCACACCAGGCGCCAGCACCAGCGCTTCGATGCCTTTGTGCCGCCAGTCTACACGGGCCAGGTCGCAAAGTGTAAGACCAGCAGCAGCAGCCTGCTCGCGCGCGGGCTCGTTGTCGTCCCAGCAGAGTGCGTGCGCCCCCCCGGCCTCGAGCGCCTCGGCTGTCGTCAATCCGGTGCGCGCCAGGCCGAAGACCGCCAAAGTCCGGCCGGCGAATGTGGTGAGCGGAATCATCGAACCTCACGATCGCCCCAGCTTGCGCCCAATCCCGAGTTTGTGCGGACTCTCGAGCTTGCGCCGGCTCCCGAGTTTGCGCCTCCCGCCTGGCCCGCCCCCTCAT
>WGBL01000278.1 GCA_015494375.1 Hyphomicrobiales bacterium
CCAGCGAGGACAACGAGCGCAACGCCCTTCTCATCCGCCTCGATGACGGCCGGGCCGCAGCCGTCGTGCAGATCGCGGGGCTTGTTGCGCGCCGCATCGTTTGCCATGCCAAAGAGGGCGAGCGGCTCGAGACGGGCGCGCGCTTCGGGCTCATCCGCTTCGGCAGCCGCCTCGACGTCTATCTTCCATTGGGGACGGCGATCCTGGCCATCGAGGGCCAGACCATGATTGCCGGAGAGACGGTTATCGGCGACCTCAATTCCCAGGAGCCGGCCCGCAAGGGTGCTATCCGCTGATGCCCATGTCCGACAGACGCCGACAGCTCCGCCACTTGCGGCTTGTCAATCTGGCGCCCAATGCCCTGACGATTCTGGCCGTCTGTGCCGGGTTCTGGGCCATCCGCTTTGCCATCCAGGCGAAGTTCGAGCTGGCGACGATCATGATCATCGTCGCGGCGGTGCTCGACGGGCTCGACGGCCGGCTTGCCCGGCTGCTCAAGAGCGACACCGACATCGGCGCCGAGCTCGACTCGCTTTCAGATTTCCTGAGCTTTGGCGTGGCGCCTGGGGTGCTGCTCTATCTTTGGGTGCTCGAGCGTCTCGGTGGCCTCGGCTGGGCCATCGCCCTCGTCTATGTCATTTGCTGCGCCCTGCGGCTTGCGCGTTTCAATGTCATGCGCCGCGAGCCCGAGCAGTCGCGCCTCCTCAAACGCTTTTTTGTCGGTGTGCCGGCACCGCTTGGTGCCATGCTGGCGCTCCTGCCGCTGTTTGTGTTCCTTGCTGGCTTTGCCGAGGTGCGACGTTTCGCCATCGCCATCGGCATCTATATCGCCATCGTCGCGCTTCTGATGATTAGCCGAATAGCAACATTCGCTTTCAAGAATGTGGCGATCGGGCGCGATCAGATTGCCCTCATTCTCCTGGCGGTGGCGCTTTTTGCGACCGCGCTCGTTAGTCACACCTGGCTTGTGGCGATCGCCCTTGATATTCTTTATCTCGCCTCGATACCCTTGGCGATGCGGGCGAAAAGACGCCTGGTGGCTGCCGACAGGCCCCGCAAGGCCGGCGAACGGCGGGCTTCGTCTGCCAGGAGGAAAACGCCCACGGAAGGCAAGAAATCGCCAGAGTAGGCGGCACACTCTAGAGACGCCGAAGCGCCGGCATGGGGAGGGCAGGATGGAGGGCCGGATAGCGAGGGCAGGGACGAAACAGATGGATCTGGCATCGGTCAAGAGAGCCTATGCGCGCTGGGCCCCCATCTACGACTGGTCGTTTGGTACCGTCTCCTATTTCGGGCGCAAGCGTGCCGTTCACTTCGCCAACGAGCACAAGGGCCATGTGCTCGAAGTGGGGGTCGGCACAGGCATGTCGCTCTCCCACTACCACCCCGAGGTGCGGGTCACCGGGATCGACGTCTCGCGCGACATGCTCGAGCGGGCGCGACGGCGCGTTGCCGATGAGGGGCTCAGCCATGTCGAAGCGCTCGAGGAGATGGATGCCCAGGCCTTGCGCTATCCGGACGAAACTTTTGATACGGTGGCCGCCATGCATGTCGTCTCGGTGGTGCCGGCCCCCGCACGGGTCATGGCGGAGATGGCCCGGGTCTGCAAGACCGGCGGACAGGTGCTGGTGCTCAATCACTTCGCCCGCGCAAAAGGGCCTCTTCACTGGATCGAGAAGACTATGGCACCGTTTGCCAAGGCCATCGGCTGGCATGCTGATTTCACGATAGAGCCAGTGCTAGCCGAAAAGCGCCTGGAGCTGTTCGACAAGGTGCCCGCACCACCTTTCGGCATCTTCACCCTTTTACGCCTGAGAAAGGTCCGCCGATAGGGCGCATGCGTCCCCTCGCCAAAGCCGATGAGCAAGCGGTGCTTGCGCACGAGCCGAAAAGCGGATGCCGGCTCAATCGTCGTCGACAATGCGCCCGACGAAGGGCAGCTCGCGATATTTGTGGGCGAGATCCATGCCATAGCCGATGACAAAGACGTCGGGACAGGCGAAGGCCCGGAGGTCGGCGGCGATATCGGCGGCGCGGGCGACCGGCTTGTCGAGCAGCACACATGTGAGCACTCGGCGTGCGCCGCGCGCGGCCAGGAGGTCCTTGGCAAAGGCGAGCGTGCGGCCCGACTCGAGGATGTCGTCGACGATCAGCACATTGCGGCCGCGCACATCGGTGTGGATGTCGCGCAAGACCTCGACACGCCCCGAAGACGTCGTGCCCTCGCGATAGCTCGCCAGTGTGAGAAAATCGACCTCGGGCGAAAGCCCCGCGCCATGAAGCGCCCGGATGAGGTCGGCGGCGAAGATGAAACTGCCCTTGAGAATGGCAATGACGAGGAGGTCGTCGAGGCGTCTTTCTGCAATCTCGCCCGCGAGCGCCGCAATGCGCCTGGCGATCTCGTCCGCCGAGAACATCACCTCGATTGTTGGGCGCGCGGCACAATCTGAATTGCAAGAAGCCGAGGCGGGCGTTTCTGAGGCTTGAGGCATGGTGACGTTTGCTTAATTTTTCACCTTCGACTTCTATGAGGGCACTGTATATTTTTTTGGCGCGGTTGTTTGCAATAGGTTTGGCAAAAATACTTGCTGTCCCTTTGGGCCCCTGTTCTAGAGCCTTCTGGCTGGCTCTGTTCCTGGTGCAAACTCGAGCCTGAGCCCGCTCACGAGCCCGACCGGCGCCGGAACGAGCGCACGAAAGCGCGTGCTCTCCCCGGGCGGCAAGCCCGCAAGGCGCACGCGCTTGGCCCATTTGAACACCACCCTTCCTTTGTCATCGAGCAAGACGAAAACGAGTGTCGGTACTGGCACAGCCCGGTCAACGACATTCTCAATGCGTCCCTCGACACGAAGCGTGGGGGGGCCGTTGGTTGCAACCCAGCGATAGCTGACGTCGCGAAACGTGAGCCCAACAGGGTCGACCGGCATGCCCAGCGCCGCATAGACGGGCGCCATGCCGGGAAAGCGCGCAACCACCTTGCGAGGCTCGCGCCAGAGGAACACGAGCAGCGTGGCCGTGACGCTGAGGAGCACGAACCAGCCCAAATAGAGCGCGAGAGAGGGTTTGCCGGCTTGCGCCTTTCGGTTCGGCGCATCGGGGCCGATGTCGTGAGTGAGGGCGCGATGGTCGGCGATCGCAACCTCGTCGAACGCGCTGGAGAGCGCTTGATCGGCGGGCGCCTCGGTCTCAAAGGGCGACTCCGCGGCGGGGGGCCCGATGGGGCCGACAAGATCCGAATTCACGGTCCGCGCCAAGGGCTCCGCTCCAGTTGTGCCGGCTCCGAAGGGCTCGCAGCTGTTGCCGTCATCCCCCGGTGGCTCGCCGGACCGGGGTGCCTTTGGGGTCGTCTGAGGCTGTGCGCCCACCTGTGGTGTGGCGAAAGCCTGGGAGGAAGCCATAATCGTGGCCCGGCCTGTATCCGTTGCCGCGCCGAGAGGGGCCTTTGAGCCCTGGTGTGCATCCGCCACCTCCGCCGCCTGGGGTGCCGTGATGTCATGGAGCCGAGGTTGGGGCTTGTTGACCGGTGGCTTGAAAGGCGGCGCCGGCGCAGTTGGCGCTTTAGCTGTTGATTCAAGCGGCGCTTCGGGCCGCGGTGGCGACTTGGGCGATCCTGGCGGCTCCGTAAGATGAGGCGGCCCCATGGTTGCGGGCGGCCCCATGGTTGCGGGCGGCCCCATGGTTGCGGGCGGCCCCATGGGTTCGGGTGGCCCCATGGGTTCCGGCGGCCCCATGGGTTCCGGCGGCCCCATGGGATCAGGTAGCCCGCTCTTCAGGGCTGCCGGCGGTGGGTTGTGGGCCATTTGCGTGCTGGCAAATCGCGGCTCGCCCGGCCTCTCGCCGGTTGCAGCATCGGGCATGGGCGGTGGCGGTGGTGCCAAATCGGGCTGGTCCAAAGCGGCATCATGTGGTTCTGGGGAAGGGGCAATGGATGCCTCGGAAGTTGCGTGAGGATGTGTGGCGGCTCGGGCGTCTTGGCCGCTTGGGGCGCGCCCACCGCTCGGGACAAGAGGCCGCGAGAACCAGTCCGCTGCGGGTGCAGTTTGCGGCGAAGTCTCGCCCCCATGATCGCCACCCGGCTCGCCATGGTCTGCCGAGCCGGTCTGGCCGCCCGGCCTTAACCGAGTTTGGGCGGGCGAGCCGTCGCCACCTGGGAGCGCCCCCCCTTCGCCCGGCATCCCCGTATCGGCCGACGGCTTTGCCGGCTGCGTTTGCGTCTCGAGTGCGCCTTCGGGCAGCCAGACATGGCGGCAGCGCGAGCAACGCACCTTGCGCCCCTCGAGCAATTGACCCTCGGGGAGCTCATAGCGGGCGCGACAATTTGGGCACTCTATGATCATATGCCGACCGTTACATCAGCCCGATTGAGGTCGAATCGACCTTCTATGGTCTATGATCCCATCTAATCGAATCGTCTCAGTTTAGACCATAAAGTGGTGGCAGAAAGACAGAGTTTCAGAATTCATCGGAGACAGTGTGGCGGCTGTCAATGGCTGTGCGTCTGTCGGTGATTTTTCGCTCAGATGGTTGCGGCCTTGGAGACGTTGGCCGATTGGGGCCTCATGAGCCGCCCTGGCATCTGGCATGATGCGAGCGGCATGATGCGAGTGGCATGATGCGAGGTGAGTCGTGATACGACTGGACAACGTCGGGATGCGGTATGGGCGCGGGCCCGAGGTCCTGCGCGATGTCAACATCCATTTGCGCCCGGGCTCGTTTCACTTTCTGACCGGCCCCTCGGGCGCCGGCAAGACCACGCTGTTACGGCTCATGTTCTTGTCGTTGCAGCCATCGTCAGGCCAAGTGTTTCTTTTCGGCCAAGACGTCTCCCGCATTTCAGCGGCGCGGCGGGCGCAGCTGCGGCGGCGGATTGGCATTGTTTTTCAGGATTTTCGCCTGCTCGATCATATGACAACATGGGAGAACGTTGCTCTGCCGCTGCGAGTCGTGGGAAAACGCCTCTCGGACTATCGCGAGGATGTCACTGATCTCCTACAGTGGGTGGGGCTCGGCGATCGCATGCACGCCTATCCGCCGATCCTTTCGGGCGGCGAGAAGCAACGCGCGGCCATTGCCCGAGCGGTCATCGGCAAGCCCGAGCTTCTCTTGGCCGATGAGCCGACGGGCAATGTCGATCCGCAGATGGCGCGGCGGCTTTTGCGGCTGTTTATCGAGCTCAACAAACTCGGAACATCGGTGGTGATCGCAACCCACGATCACCAGCTCATGAAACAGTTCAAGGCACCACGGGTGGAGCTGCATGGCGGCCATGTCCGAATCGTCTGAGATCAGCGCCCGGCAGAGCGCCGGCCGGGCCAACCGCCTCAAAGCGCGCATGCAGCGCGCGTCCGAGCTCGTGGCTCCGGCGCGGCCCGAGCAAGGACCGCAAGCACTGGGGACGGCCGGAATCGTTCCCGCAGGCTCGGTGACGGGGCGCTCGCTCACGCTTGTCATCTCGATCATGTGCTTTCTGGCCTGCCTCACAGCGGGCGCGGTTTACATGATCAACCAGTCGGCGGCGGCCTGGCTGCGCAATATCGCGAGCGAGGTGACGGTCCAGCTCGAGCCGATCGACGGTGTCGATATGGAAAAGCGCTTGACCCGCGTGGCCTTCTTCCTTGCCCGCCAGCCGGGCATTGCCAGTGTCAGGCCGCTGACGCGCGAAGAGTCGGCGGCATTGCTCGAGCCATGGCTCGGCAAGGCCAGTGCCCTCGGCTCGCTGCCCATCCCACGCCTTATTGCGCTTCAGCTGGACCGCCACGCGCCGCCCGATCTCGACAATCTGGGGCGTGCGCTCGCCAAGACGTTCCAAGGGACAACCCTCGACGATCACCGCCATTGGCAGACTCAGATCCGCACCGTGACACGCTCGCTGGCCCTTGGTGGGCTCGCCATTCTGGTGCTCGTCGGAGCGGCGACAACGGCGATCATCGTTTCAGCCACCAAGAGTGCGATGGCCTCCAATCGCGAGATTGTCGAGGTGTTGCACTTCGTCGGCGCCACCGACCGTTTCATCGCCCGCGAGTTCGAAAAGCATTTCCTCAATCTTGGCATTCGCTCGGGCCTTGTGGGCGCGGCCTGTGCCATGGCGGTGTTCTTCCTCATGCCCGGATTCATGCGGCTCATGGGCGGGGGCTCGGTGACGGCGGCCGAGCTCAATCGGCTGGTCGGCACGGGCACGCTCGACTTGCCGGGCTACTTCCTCCTTGGCATCGTGGTGGTGGTGATTGCCGCGCTTTGCATGCTGACGTCGCGCTATGGTGTGTTCCGGATCCTCAATTCCGGCTCGCCGAGCGAGGCTGAACGATTGTGAGTTTTCTGTATGCCCTTAGAGCGGTGTGCGCCGCGAGCGCAACGGGCTGAAGCCCATGGGAGAAGACCCGCAAACAGGAGAAGACCTGCGGCAGCAGCGGTTGGCATCGTGAAGAAGGCAGGCGGCCCCGGAAGACTGGCAGCGGACCAGGAAGATTGGCCGCGGCCCCGCAAGAGGGACAGCTGGCCCCGCAAGAGCGACAGCTGGCCCTGCAAGAGCGACAGCTAGCCCCGCAAGAGCGACAAGGTGGCCCATGAAGCATACTCTGGGAGTGGCGATCGGACTGGCGCTGTTCTTGGCGGGAATGCTGGTGGGCGGTTTTGTTCTTTTCGTCTCGATGATCGAGACGCGCCAGCCCGATCCGGCAAACCTCGCCAAGGCCGACGGCATCGTCGTCCTGACGGGCGCGCGCGAGCGAATCCGCCAGGGCATCGCCTTGCTTGAAATGGGTAAGGGGCGCCGTTTGCTCATCTCGGGCGTCAACCGGCGCACCTCGCGGCGGGCGCTGCGGCGGCTTGTGCCCGATCACGAGCGGCTGTTCGACTGCTGCATCGATATCGGCTATGACGCCCGCGACACGGTGGGCAATGCGGAAGAAACCCGCACCTGGGCCGAGGCCATGAGGTTTCGCACCCTCATTGTCGTGACCTCGAGCTACCATATGCCCCGCGGGCTGGCCGAGTTGCGGCGCGCCTTGCCGGAGGCCCGGCTTATTGCCTATCCCGTGGTCAACAAGCGGGTGCATGTGGAATCCTGGTGGTCGTCGCCCGGGACGGCGCGACTGCTCGCCAAGGAGTATGTCAAGTTTTTGCCGACGGCCCTGCGGCTGGGGCTCGCCCATCTCGTCCAGCGCCGCGATGGCGTGCGCGCCGCCAATGTCGATCCGCCCCTTGCCCCGGTCCGCCACTGAGCGTCTGAGCCTATGGCGCATGTCAACCCTGAGCGATGTCATGTCAGCCTTTAGCGCAGGTTGGGCGTGCTGAGCACCATGAAGGCGCAAAGACAGAGGGAGCCGCGGGGGCGGGTGCCGGAGCCGGAGCGAGGGCGGAAGCGGAAACCGGTGCCGGAGCGGGAGGGAGCGCCGGAACCGAAGCCCGCGCCGTTGCCACAGCCAGAGCCGGGGCGGAGTGGGGCGGGGCTTGTTCTTTGCTCGCTCGTCTTCAATGCCGCCTTCTATCTGGCGACGACGCTGTTTCTGGTGCTCGGCAGCCCGCTGCTGTTGGCGCCGCGGAGTTGGGCCATGGCGGGGCTCGCGGCCCACGCCAAAACCATTCTCTATCTGCAAAGGGTGATCGTTGGCACAGAGCTTGAGGTGCGCGGACGCGAGCATCTGCCCGAGGGCGCGGCACTCATTGCCGCCAAGCACCAGTCGGCCTGGGATACCATGGCCTTCATACCGCTTCTTCACGACCCGGCCCTCGTCATGAAGGCCGAGCTCATGCATATCCCGTTTTATGGCTGGTTCTCGCGCAAGTTCGGCATGATCCCCATTGAGCGGAAAAAGGGCGCTGCAGCCTTGCGCGCGATGGTGCGCGCAGCCAAGGAGCGGGCGCGGGCGGGGCGCCATATACTGATCTTTCCCGAAGGCACCCGCCGCCCACCGGGTGCACCTCCTGCCTACAAGTCCGGTGTCGTCCTCCTTTACGAGGAGCTTGGCAGGCTTGGCCTCAGCTGTGTGCCGGTGGCGGTCAATTCGGGGCTCTATTGGCCGCGGCGGCGCTTCATGCGCTATCCGGGCACCATCGTCATCGAGTTTCTCGAGCCCATCCCCCCGGGGCTTGCGCGCAATGCGTTTCGAGAGCGCCTCGAAGGCGCCATCGAGGAGGCCACCGCGCGCCTGCTTCGCGAAGCCGACGCCGCTTAAGTTGGCGCCCGAGCAAGCCAACACGATTGGAGACAGTTATATTTTTGCTGAGCCTACTAAAAACGGCGACACCAACACAAAAAGGATACACCATCCCAGATTAACAAACAGGCTTTAGTGCACAGACGCAAACACAAGATTCACGTCATTGCCGCGCGTGACGCACTGCTGTCAGGTTGACTGTTGTTCTGCCTCCCCCTTCTAGGGGGAGGCTGGGCGGAGGGCGGAGCCCGAAGCCCTGGAGGGGGTCATTGCACAAAGCAATACTCGTTCACAACCAATTGAATGTACGATTAAATTGTCTCTTTCCACCCCCTCCCCGACCCTCCCCCTCGAGGGGGAGGGAGGAATAAAACTGGCCGGTGGAGGAACTAACCAATGGCGGGTCAACGTTGCACCGTACCGTGTCCGAAATGTGCGAGCCATCTGGAAACGGCGCAGAATCAATACCATGCACCATGTCCAGAAAAATCTACCGGACAGCAGTGCGCGTGACGCGGCAATCCAGGGCGGCAAGCTCCGCGTTTGTTGCCCTGGATCACCCGGTCTGATCCCCGGGTCAAGCCCGAGGAGCGTGATGACGGGAAGCAAGCGTATGCTTCGTTTGCGTCGGTGCACTAGCCGCCTTCCCGTGGCGAGACGATCTCGACCCGGTCGCCCTCCTTGAGAACCAGGCGGTCGCGCATGGCCTTGGCCACGAACTCGCCATTGACGGCAGTCGCGATGGGCCCTTCCGCGAGCGCCAGCTCGGCGCAGAGCTCGCCGAGCGTCCGCGCACGGACCGCGCGCGTTTCGCCATTCACTTCAATCTGCAACAATGATTCGTCCAAGCTCGGGGTCTCCCGCGGCATCGTTTGGGTCCAGCTCTCCCTCAATGATCCGGGCGCTCAACTCGGCGAGCACCGGGGCCAGCAAGAAGCCGTGGCGATACATGCCGTTGATATAGAGACGTCGGCCGCGGCAGACAATCTTGGGGATGTTGTCAGGAAAGGCGGGCCGCACATCGGCGCCGATCTCAAGCACCGCCGCCTCGCCGAATGCGGGGTGAAGCGCATAGGCCGTGCCCAGAAGCTCGAGCAGCGAACGCGCACTGGGCGCACCGCGATCCTCGCTTTCGATCACCGTCGCGCCGACCATGTAGCGGCCACCGCCCCACGGCACCACATAGATCGGAAAGCGCGGATGCAGTAGCCGAACGGGGCGCGATAGGTGCACCTCAGCGGTCTCGATCACCGCCATCTCGCCGCGCACCCCCCGCAGGGCATCGAGCGCCTTGCGGGCCCTAATACCGCGGCAGTCGATGGTCCATGTTTCCGCGCCAGCAGGCCCCAGCCCCGGCGGCTCCTGTTGTGGCGGCTCGCCATCCCCTTGCTCGGCCGCCTCTGCGCCGAAGACCACCTCACCGCCCGCCGCCCTGAAACGCGCGAGGAGATGCGCCATTGCCGCGCGCGGTTCGAGGTGCGCCTCCTCGGTGAAATAAAGCGCGCGACTGAAGCGGCCGGTGAGATCGGGCTCGAGCTTGGCCAACTCTGCCGCGTCGATCGCGGCGTGGCCCTCTGTCATGCGGGCAAAGCGGGCGAGCTCGGCGCGGTCGCGGGGCCGCGCCACGACCAGGCTGCCGGCCTCACGCACCGAAACGCCGCTCTGGCGCCAGAGCGCAATGCCGCGCGCACCGAGCCGGCGAATGAGCGCTTCGGCGCTCTCTTCCTCGCAATAGGGCGCCAGCATGCCCGCTGCATACCAGCTGGCCGCGTGGGCAAAAGGCCGCTCGGGCGCGCCCTTGTCGATAAGCCGCACCCGATGCCCGCGGCCCTGGAGATGGAAGGCCTGCCAGAGGCCGCTGATCCCGGCACCGATAACGCTCACCGACAGGCGCCCACGTATGCTCTCGCTCATGGGCCCATTCCACAACCGCATGAGCCGCTCGGCAATCGACAAATCGCCACAGCAAGCGCGGGCCTTGGGCTCAGAACTTTCGTGGGGGAGCTCCCTTCGCTCCCTCAGGGGCGCGCAAGCGTCCCACGCGCCCCCCCCGCCCGCGCTCGTCCAC
>WGBL01000279.1 GCA_015494375.1 Hyphomicrobiales bacterium
AGACCGATGAGGCGACGATCTGGTTGGCTTCGGTGGCAACTGCGACCGTCGGCGGGATGCCTGAGAAGATGAGCAGCGGCGTCATGAGAAAGCCGCCGCCGACACCGAAGAGCCCGGACAAGAACCCGACGCTGCCGCCCATGGCGAGCACGACAAAGACATTGAGCGAGAGTTCGGCGATCGGCAGATATATCTGCATGTTCGCCCCATCTGGATATGCACCCAGCTGGCGGATGAGGGTGCTTAAACGGTTTTCGAATAGAGCTGCAAGCGCGGCGGTCCGAGCAGGTCCCGGGTGGCCATGGCGTGAGAATTCATCCGCCCGCCCCAAACAGGCGATCACCCCCTTTAGGACCGGCCGGCCCGAGGGTCAATGCGACGCTTTGGACGGGCTGAGGAAAGGTCGCCATGGCTTGCAAACGGGCAAGCAATCGCGCATCTAGGGTCGCAGGAGTGGTGGCATGGCCTGTTGGGGCCATCGCCTCACTTCGGTTGACTGCAGTTGGCTGCTGGTGATGAGCATGTGACGGGCATGTGACGAGCATGGCGGGTCTTCAAATGTCTTGAGACTGCCTTCTTGCAGGCGACCGATGTCGCCGCTGAGCGTACGACACCACGGCTTGGCCGACCGCCACCTTTTATGCACCTTTGTGCACCTCGTGTATATGCCCTTCCTGGGAATGCTTCGAACCGAACATCCTGAGCGCCTGCGCCATGAGCATGAAACTCGATTCCATCGACAAGGCCATCGCCGAGATCGCCGCCGGGCGCCCGGTGATCGTGGTTGACGATGAGGACCGCGAGAACGAGGGCGATCTGGTGATGGCTGCGAGCCTCGCCTCTGTTGAGTGGGTCGGCTTTTTCATTCGCTACACGGGCGGCGTGCTGTGCACGCCCATGACGCGCGAGGATGCACGGCGTTTGCAGCTTGCGCCCATGGTCAACGAGAACGACGCGCCCCTTGCGACCGCCTTCACCGTCTCGGTTGACTATAAGCCGGGGCTGACCACGGGCATCTCGGCCGAGGAGCGCTGCAACACCATCCGCGCCCTTGCCGACCCCGAGGCCCGGCCCGAGGACTTCGCCCGTCCGGGCCACATCTTTCCCTTGATTGCGCGCGAGGGGGGTGTGCTCATTCGCACCGGCCACACCGAGGCGGGGGTTGATCTCGCGCGTCTTGCGGGCCTGCCCCCGGTGGGACTCATCTCCGAGATCGTGAACGACGACGGCTCGGTCAAGAAGGGGCGCGAAATCGAGGATTTCGCCAGGGAGCATGGCCTCGTTCTGGTCTCGATCGACGATCTCATCGCCTATCGCCGACAGCGTGAGACACTGATCGAGCGGGTCGCCGAGAGCGATGTCGAGACGGTGATTGGTCCGGCGCGGGCGATTGTCTATGAAACGCCGTTCGATTCGGCGGATCATCTGGTGCTCGTCTTCGGCGATGTCGGTGACGGTGGAGATGTGCTGGTGCGCCTCCAGCGCGAGGATACGGTTACAGACGTCTTCAATGCGCCAAGGAGTGCCCTTGCCGCCTCGCTTGAGCGCATTCGCGCCGAGGGGCGCGGAGTCATCGTCTATTTGCGCGATGGTGCCGTGGGCGTCGCCTCGGGCCAGAGCGGGCGCCGCAAAGTCGCCGATGGCCAAGCCCAAGCCAAGGATGGCGGGAAAGCCCCTGGCGGGGCAGGCACCGAGGCCCGGGGAAAAGGCCACCAAGGAGAAGGCGCGCAAGGAGAAGGTGGCCAGGGGGAAGGTCCCCAAGAGGAAGGTTCCCAAGGGGAAGGCGCGAAGGGAGAGGGCCTCAAGAGCGCTGCCACGCGCGAGGAGCAATGGCGCGAAATCGGCCTTGGTGCGCAGATTCTCAAGGACCTCGGCTTGCGCTCGATTCGCGTTATCGGCACGCGGGAGCGCCAATATGTCGGGCTTTCGGGGTTTGGTGTTGAAATCGTCGCCACCGAGCTGCTCGACGGCTGATCATAGCGAAGCCTGCGCGTTGCGGGGCGCGGGTAAGGCAGCGCCTGGTACAACTTTGTCCTTTTTATCGAAGTCGGGGGTCCAGCTCGCCTAGCCCCGGCCCGCCTTTGTGCGCCGGGAGCGTAAGGGGCGCGCTGGCGTGCGCCCTTTGCCATTGCCGGGCGGCTGCGTGCCCGCATGCGCGATAAAGAGCCGGAGCTCGGCTCGCAGGGCCCGCACCTCGGCGGCCAAGCGGTCGATGTCGCCCTCGACCGTCTCGACCGCTTCTTCGGCCTCCTCATGCACGGCCTCGCGCGCCGCCGCCGCTTCGCGCTGCATGGCATCGACGACAATGCCAATAAAGAGGTTGAGCACGGCAAAGCTCGTCACCAGGATGAAAGGCACGAAGAACGCCCAGGCCCACGGGAACACCTCCATGACGGGCCGCACCTTGCCGTCGGCCCAGCTTTCGAGCGTCATGATCTGAAAGAGCGTGAAGGCTGAAAGCCCGATGGTGCCGAACCAGTCGGGGAAGGCCGCGCCGAACATCCGCGTCGCCATCACCGAGGCAACATAGAAAATGAGCAGCAACAGGGCGACGACCGAGCCCATGCCCGGAATAGCCTTGATGAGCCCGCCGACCACCCGCCGCATGGAGGGGAATGCGGTAATCAGCCGGAGCGCGCGAATGACTCGCAGCGCGCGCAAGACCGAAAGATTACCCGTCGCCGGCACCAGCGCGACGGCGACCACCGAGAAGTCAAAGAGGCTCCACGGGTCGCGCCAGAAGGCGCGGCCGTGAACCAGCATGCGCATAAGAAGCTCGATGACGAAGACCGCAAGAATGGCGCGATCGAGCGCCTCGAGCGCGGGTCCGAACCGCGCCATTGCCCTCTGGCTGGTCTCGAGGCCGAGCGTTATGGCGTTGACGATGATAAGCGCGGTGATGAAACGCTCAAACCGCGGCGCTTCAACGATTTGTCTCAGGTGTTCAATGAATTCTGTCATGTCCGATCGTCGAGCCGCTGGCGGCGTGGACGTGCGTTGAGCGCCTCCCGCCGGCTGTGCCCCACCACTCACGTTGGCCTGTAATCCCAGAGCATGTTTTGGCTTGATAGAACCATTCTGACGGAGCGGATTTGTGTCAGGAGCAAGCAAAGGACCGCAGGCAATATCAGGAGATATTGTCAAGGGGCTTTGCGCCGCTAATGGCGCAAATCCGCCCGTCCCTTCGGGTTTCCGATTGGCGGGCGCCCGAGCGCC
>WGBL01000280.1 GCA_015494375.1 Hyphomicrobiales bacterium
CCCTTATTGCGCTCAGCGCCTGGGTCGCGAGTGCTTTTGCGCAAAGCCCAGCGCCTGGCACGGTCGTTGTCAGCCCGGCAGAGGCAAGCTATCTCAACCAGAACCTCGGCATTGTCGAGGGGCTCATGGCGCCGGCGGTGCTCGCGGTCATCCCGGCCGCTCCCCGGTTAAGGCTCGAGGCGGACCAGAGCATCCACCTCGGGCTCGATACGGGCGATCAGTTTGTTTTCTTCCTCGAGAACAGCGGCAATGTACCCCTCAACCCGGTTCTTACGCTTACACAAGCCGTGGGAGACGATTTCGATCTTCTCGCCCTCGAGCTCATCGAAGATCTGAATGGCAACGGGGCCATTGATGTCGGCGAGCCCGCACTGACGCTCGGCCAGCCGGTCACCCTCGCCGTTGGCGAGCGCAAGGCGCTCATAGTTCGCTTTCGCACGCCCCCGAGTGGCAATGACGGCGATAGCGGCCAGATTGTTCTGGCCGCCAACGACGCCGGCAACGGGGTGAGCGGGCAGAGCACGGGCACTGCGATCCTCGCGACAAGCGGGCTCACGCTCGAGAAGAGCGCAAGCCTTGGCGTCGTCGATCCGGCGGGCGAGCTCATCTATTCGCTCCGTCTGCGCAACAACGGCTCGGTGCCATTGAGCCCTATGGCGAGCCTTGATGGCGAAACAATCGTGATCGATGGCGCACCGGCGAGCGCGGTGCTTGTACGCGACGCCATTCCGCTCAACACCCAATTCGTGCGCTTTGTCGATACGGTGAATTTCTCGCCGCTCTATCACATCGCCGGTGCCCCCAAGCATAGCTATGTCTCAGCGCAGCCTGCCGATCTCTCAACGGTCGATGCCATCGCCTTTCGCCTGGCGCAGGACTATCCCGCCGGCGAATCGACCGATCTCAAGTTTGCCGTCCGCGCCAATGCCAATGCCGCAGGGCTTACGCTGAAGAACACTGCCGAGACCTGGCAGGATGCGGGTCGCGGTGGCGTCGTCCCGGTTTCGTCGAACACCGTCGAGACGCCCGTGAGCGGGACCAATGGCACCATCCGTTTCATGAACGGCGGCTTTACCCAAGAGGTGAGCCAGACGCCGATCAACTCGAACGCCTATCTCGAGGTCTCGGCCGCGGCGTGCAATGTCTCACCGGCCGTCGACACGGTGGCTATTACGATCCGCACGAGCCCGGAGAACGATATCGAAGTCGTGCAGGCCACCGAGACAGGGCCCAATACCGGTGTCTTCCATACGGCGGCCATCCCTGTGCAGGACCAGATACCGGCGGTGCCTAACAACGGCGTCCTGAGTGGCAGCAAGGCAACGAAGGCCACCGCGCAAACCGACTGCACGGGCACCACATTCTCGACACAGCTCACCATCAATGCGGGCGGCTTTGTCTTCGATGCCTACAGCAACCAGGGCCTTGCCGGCCGCGACGTGGTGCTGAGGGATGCAAGCGGCAACGAGATTGCCCGCACCACGACCGATGCCAGTGGCTTCTATCAGTTCCCCAATCTCCTCGCGGGCAACTATACGATTACGGTGGAGAAGCTCGGCGGCTATATTTTCGCCTCCGCGCGCCAAGCGTTCCCCGGCTTTTTTGGGCGCAATGTCGATCCAGAGGCCTCCTATGGGCTCAGCTTTGCGATCACCGCAAGCCAAGCTCTGTTCGGTGTCGATATTCCCCTCGATCCTGACGTCAGCCGCGCGCTCACGCTCGCCAAGAAGGGCAGCCGAACGAAGGCGCGCAATGGCGAGTTTGTCAGCTATGAGTTGACGGTGACCAACAATACCGATTTCGCCATCGTCCAGGCGCGCATCGAGGATGTGCTGCCGGGCGGCTTTGCCTATGTCGCCGGCAGTGCGCGGCTCGACGGCGCGCCACTTGCCGAGCCCAAAGGAGGGCGCGGGCCAAACCTCACATTTGACCTGGGCAGCATTGGGCGCAAGGCGACGGTGAAGCTCACGTATATGGCGCGCATTCTCCTGACGAGCGGGGCCGGTGCGCGCACCAATGTCGCCGTCGCCAAGGGGGCGGTGGTCGGCTCGGGTGAGCAGGTGGCGTCGAATTTCTCGCGCTGGACGGTCGAGGTCGATGACAACGGCGGCGTCTTTGCGCGCGAAGGCGTGATCCTCGGCAAGGTGTTTCTCGACTGCAACGGCGACGG
>WGBL01000281.1 GCA_015494375.1 Hyphomicrobiales bacterium
CTCGGAGATGTGTATAAGAGACAGGGTGTTTCTCGACTGCAACGGCGACGGCCAACAGGGCGGGCCCGATGAGATCGGCATCCCGGGCGTCAAGATCCATATGGAGAACGGCCGCTCTGTCGTCACCGACCGCGAGGGCAAGTATTCGCTCCCCGTGGTCGAGGCGACAACCCATGTCCTGAGCGTCGATCGGCGGACGCTGCCCGCGGGGGCGCGGGTGTTGGCGACGCGCATGCGCGATGCCCTCAAGCCCGGCACGCGGTTTGTCGATCAGCGCTTTGGCGAGCTGCGGAGCGAGAATTTCGCCATCGATGGCTGCAGCAAGCCGATCCGCGATGACGTTGAGGCGCGCATCGCGCATTATCGCGAGGCGCCGGTGGGGGCGCGATCGCTTCGCACCGATCTGCCGCTCGGCAGTGGCCCGGTGCCGCCATTGTCCGCCAATTCCCAGGGCGAGCTGGCGACAACCAGCGAGCTGGCGACGACAAGCGAGTTGCGCAGCGCAGCGCAGGGGCGGAGCAGCTGGGTGCTGACGACCTTCGAGGAGCGGCGGCTCAACCTCAAGGTCATCGAGCAGACGCGCAATCTCGAGCAGGAGATTCGCGGCCTCACCCCGGCCCTTGGCTTTCTCGATCTCGAAGACGGCGACAACCTGGTGGCGCGCACCATCTCTGTTCGGGTCAAGGGCCCGGCCGAGGCGCAGCTCGCGCTCGAGGTCAACGGCAAGGCGCTCGAGAGCCGCCAGATCGGCCAGCGCAGTGTCTATGCCCGTGGCAATGTTCAGGCGCTTGAGTTCGTCGGTGTGAGGCTGCGGGGCGGCGCAAACCGCTTGCGGCTTGTGCTCAAGGATCCTTTTGGCAATGAGCGCGGGGCGCGCGAGGTGACGGTTTATGCCCCCGGCAAGCCGCGCCGCATCGAGATTCGAGCGCCCGAGGTGGCGGCGGCCGATCCACGCACCCCCATTCCCGTCGTCGTGCGGGTGGTCGATGCCAGCGGCCGGCCGACCTGGACGCCCATCGAGGTGACGCTCATTGCCCAGAAGGGCCATTGGGACGTGCGCGACATCCGCGAGGCCAAACCGGGCGTCCAGGTCTTCATCGACAATGGCGAGGCAATCCTCGACTATGTCCCGCCGGCGCTTGTGGGCACGCAGCGCATCGAGGTGCGGAGCGAGCTGGGTGTCGCCCAGGCGCGCATCAAGCTGTTGCCCGATGCCAGCGAGCGCGTGCTTGTCGGTATCATCGAGGGTGCGGTGCGGCTCCGCGAGCGGGGCGGTGCACTGACGCCTCTCATTGAGCGCGATCAGCTTACGGGCTTTCAGAAGACGACAGAAGGCGTGCGCGGTGCGCTCTACCTCAAGGGCAAGATCGCCGGCAAGGCCCTCTTGACGCTTCGCTATCAGAGCGACAAGGACACCGAGGCGCGCCTCTTCAGGGATATCAAGCCCAATGAATATTACCCCGTCTATGGCGATGCCTCCGAGCGCGGCTTCGATGCCCGGTCGTCGGGCCCACTCTATGTCAAGGTCGAGCGCGGGCTCTCCTATGTGCTCTATGGCGATCTGAACTTGGCGCCCCGATCGCGCGCCGTCCGGCTCGGCGCCTACAACCGCAAGCTCACCGGCGGCAAGGCGCATATCGAGCAAGGGCCGGTGACCATCGATCTGTTCGCCGCCCAGACGGATCAGAACCAGGTGGTGACGGAGATCCGCGGCCGCGGGCTCTCGGGGCCCTATGAGGTGGATCTGACGGGGCTTGTCGAGAACTCCGAGACGGTCGAGATCATCACCCGTGATCGCGACCAGCCCGACGTGGTGATCGAGAAGAGGCGGCTTACCCGCTTTACCGACTACACACTCGACTATTTCGCCAACACCATCCTTTTCGACGACCCGATTCCCGCTTTCGACGACGACCTTAATCCGGTCTATATCCGCATCACCTTCGAGACCTCGAAGGCGCGGAAAAAATACTGGATCTATGGCGGCGAGGCGCGGGTCGAGATCACCAGGGAGCTCGCCATCGGTTATCGCGAGGTGCGCTCGCGCGCCGATCGGCTGAGCGAGGATCGCCGCACCGTGCGTTCGGCCTTTGCCGAGCTCGAGCTTGGCGACTGGGGCAAGGCCGAGGTGGAGGTGGCCCAGACCGAGAACCGCCTCGGCCAGGACGGCTGGGCTGCGCGCGTGCTCTTTGAGAAGGTCGATGAGCACGGCCGTCTCCGGATCGAGGCCGGCGAGACGGACGCGGGCTTTGATGCGCCCAACGCCAGCATCCGGCCCGGGCGTCAGGAGATTCGCGCCCAGGCCAGCCGCGACCTTGGCCAGGGGGTCAAGCTCAAGGGAGATGCGCTTTACACGCGCGACAAGGCGAGCGGCGACAAGCGCTATGGTGCCGAGGCGCGGCTGGAGGTCGATGTCACCGATGACACGGTCGCCATCGTCGGTGGGCGGCATGTCGTAACCAGTAAGAGCGGCGCGGACAGCCGCATCACCTCGGCAATCCTCGGCGCCCGCTATCGGCCATGGTGGCTCCAGGGGGCGGTGCTCAAGGCCGAGCTCGAGCAGGACCTTGCGCTTGCCGATCATCGCCGCATTGCGCTCGGGGCCGTCTATCAGTTCGACCCCGATACGCGGGCCTTTGTCGAGACGGAATTTGCAAGCTCGACAACCGGTGTCTTCGGCCTTGGCGACAGCCTCGAGAGCCGCACCATTGCGCGCGCAGGCATCGAGCATACCTGGGCCGAGGGCATCAAGAGCACAACTGAATATCGCACCGAGGGGGCGAGCCTCAAGGATGGTGGCGCCATCGCCAATCGCCTCGAGGGGCGCTTCGAAATCACCGAGCTCAGCCATGTGCGCGGGCGCATCGAGCACATCGAGCCCGTGAGCGGTGACGGCCGGGAGGTGCGCAACACCGCGGTTGCCCTTGGCTTTTCCTACGAGAGCGAGGCCAAGGATTTCATCATCGCGGGCGACGTCGAGTGGGGCCATCGCGCAGGCCGCGAGAGTTGGTATGTGAGCAGCGGCATCGGCAAGCGGCGGGGCGATATCACATTCGTTGCCGAAAACCGCTTTGCGGTGCGCGAGGACGTTGGGGGCGGCCAACATTTGCGCGAGCGGCTCCGTTTCGGCGCCGCCTGGCGACCCGGCGCTGCGAGCCGCTTTGCCGGGCTCGCCTGGTATGGCCTCGAGCTTGACCGCTCAGAGGCAAGCGGGCTCGATACGCTCACTCACTCCTGGTCGCTCGGCGGCGAGTATGAGCTCACCCCCGACGTGCGGCTCCGCGCCCGCCATGCCGGCCGGCACCACCAGATCAACAGCGGCGGCATTGTCGCCTCGAGCCTTCTGCTACTCGAATCGGTGGGTTTTGAGGCTGACCTCGACGAGCGGCTGAGCATCGCACTCGACGGGCTCCTTTTCGAGGACCTCGAGGGCGGTGCGACGTCGCTCGGGCTCAATGCCGAAATCGGCGTCGTGTTGACGGAGAATGTGATGCTGAGCCTCGGCTATGGCTACGACCGGCTCGAGGAGGCGAGCATCCGCGACATCTATCGCTCGGGCTTTTATCTCCGCCTTCGGGCCAAGCTCGACAGCGACACCTGGAACATCTTCGACGAGTAGGGAGGAGTTGGGATGATGGGGCGCGCCATGGGGTTCACGAAGGGGGCATTGGCGGGTGCTCTTGCGCTCGTTGCCTGGGCGCTCTCGGCGGCGGGGCCGCAATCGGCGGCCTTGGCCCAGAGCCTCAACGTCTGTTTCAAGAGCGGCACGGAGCTTGATTTCAATGTTGCCAGCCGCATGGCCAACACACGGGCCAAGCTCGAGAACCCCGCCTATTTCGGCCCCAATGGCACTGCGGCGCCCGAAAGCTTCACCTTTACAGGGCTCGCCTCGGTCAGTGTCAGCAGCCTGACGAGCAACGGTTGCGACATCTTCATCGGCGGTGGCTACTATGGCTCGCTCTCGGCGACCGAAGGATCGGAGCTTGTCAGCTGGGTCAATGGCGGCAGCCGCTTCGTCATCGGCGGCTGCGACAATACGGGCAACACCACGTGTTTGGCCTTCGGCCGCACGCTCACCTCGATCCCCAATGGCGGCGTGACGGTGAACTCGGCCTTGAGCTACAACCCCATCACCTGTGGCGGGGCGCAGAACATTGCCACCTTCGGCGGCGCATCGACCATTGTCGGCACCGTGCCGAGCGACTCGATCCTCGCCACCCACAACGCCAATGGCACGCCGGCGGCGACCACCGACGATCTCGTCACCCCGAAATTCCTGTTCACAAGCGATGCCGACATGTTCGGCTCGGACGGTGCCGCGGCGATCGGCTCAGGCGCCACGGCGACCACAGATCAGGCCATTTTCGTCGTAAGCGTCTTCAAGTTTGCGGCCGATGCCATCGCCGGCCGGCTCACCAACCCGCAATGCTTTACCTCATACAATCAGGAGGCCGACCTCGAGATCGCAATCTCCACCACAAACGCGAGCCCCGCCCTCGGCAACCAGACGACGATCACCGTCACGGTGACGAACCAGGGGCCCAATGCGGTGAGCGATGTCGCAGCCAAGGTGAATTTGCCGGCGGGCCTCACTTTCGTCTCGGCTGCGGGCAACGGCAGCTATGATGCCGCAACCGGTGTCTGGACCGTGGGCGCCATCGGTGTCTCGAACTCTGCCTCGATTACGCTCACCGTTGCGGCCGCGGCCGGCGGTGCGCAACTGGTCACCGCCGAGATCACCAACACGAGCCTGGCGGACCCCGACTCGGCGACCAATATCAGCTTCGGTGTCGACGACAAGAACGACGGTGTTCCAGATGACGACGAGACGCAGCTGACGCTCAATGTGCCGGTCATTGTGGCGGACCTTTCGCTCACGAAAACCGTTGACAAGAGCGCACCCACGAGCGGCGAGACGGTGGTCTTCACCCTGACCGTCAGCAACGACGAGCCGGCGGGCGGGCAGAGCGCCTCGGGCATCGAGATCACCGATCAGCTCGCCGCAGGGCTCAGCTTCGTCTCGGCAAACCCCTCACAGGGCACCTATGATCCGGGCACCGGGGTTTGGAATGTCGGCACGCTCGCGGCCGGCAGCAATGCCACACTCGAGATCACCGCCATCGCCACGGGCTCGAGCGCCATCGTCAACTATGCCCAGGTGACGGCGATGAACGAGGGTGACCCCGATTCGAGCCCCAACAACAATGCGGGCCCAACGCCCAGCGAGGACGACGAGGCGGCGGTCACCGTCAATGTCCAGGGCGGCACCGACTATGGCGACGCACTGCCGAGCTACGGCAGCGCATCGACGACCATTGACGCTCGGGTCTATCTCGGCGCCAACCTGCCCGATGCCGACACCGGGACCTCGTCGAACGGCATTGACGACAGCGGCAACGGTCATGACGACGACACCAACGACGGCACGGTCGCCCGCAACGGCCCGCAGGACGATGAGGACGGCGCCACGTTCCCGGGCCTCGACATCTCCATGGCGGGCAGCACCTATTCAGTGAACGTTGTTGTCAACAACACTCTCGGCGCTCCGGTCTACGTAAGGGGTTGGATCGACTTCAATCAGAATGGCGTCTTTGATGCCAACGAGGTCTCGAGTGAGGTGGCGGTGGCCGCCAGCAGCACGATCGCGCTCGATTTCGCGGTGCCGAACACCATCAAGGCAGGCCCCACGTTCGCCCGCATCATCGTCCGCGATAGCCCGGGTGTGCCGCTCACGGGTGGCGGGCTTGGCGAGGTCGAGGACTATTTCATCAACATCGGCGAGCCGTTCAATTGCCCGGGCGGCTTCGGCGTCATCTATACCGCGCTCGATCTTACCAACATTACGGGCTCGGCGCCCACCGTGCGCTATCGCAATGCCGGCGTTGCCGCCGATGGCACGCCCATCGATCTCATTATCGACGCGACCGTCAATGTGCCCACGCTTAACAGCATCGGCGTTGGCAGCGGCGGCCAATACGACACCGACGATGCGGTCATTCTGATCACACCAACGGCGGTCGGCCAGACCGCCGATGTCGATCTTGCGCTCCGCTTCGTCGAGGCGGGCACCAACACGCCTGTTGTGATCAATGGCCTTATGGCGACGGGCGATCTCGACCTCGCATTCGGGCGGCGCGAGTCGATTGTCTTGCAAAAGAACGAGCTCGTGGGCTTTGCGCTCAACAATCCGACGGCGCTCCAGGTCCAGCAGACGGCCACGACCGTCGAGTTTCTGGGCACGCAAAACCACGCGGCCGACCCGACGTCCTTTGTGCTCTATGCCTTCAACAACCGCTCGGTTCTCAATGTCAAGCTCAAGAACCAGGCGATCTCGGCGGCGAATACCGCTGGCTATGCCATTGACGGCAACACCGCGACGAGCCAGGTGACGAACTTCTCATGCGGCGCCCCCGAGGTTGATCTGTCGATTGCAAAGACCGTCGACAAGCCGACGCCAGCAACGGGTGAGAATGTCACTTACACTGTCACCGTCACCAACAACGAGGGCGCGGGCGGCAACAGCGCCAATGGCGTCGTCGTCAAGGACAAGCTGCCGGCGGGCCTCACGTTCGTCTCCGCCACGCCGTCGCAGGGCTCCTACGACCCGGCCACAGGGCTCTGGACGGTCGGGACGGTTGCGGCCAACAGCTCGGCGACGCTCCAGATCGTCGCCACGGTCAAGCCAACGGGTGATCTCACCAACCGGGCCGAGATCACGGCCTCGAACGAGGACGACCCCGACAGCGATGCGGCGGTGAGCTTTGATGCGGACGACAAGGGCGATGGCCTGCCCGACGACGACGAGGTCGAATTGACAGTCGTGCGCACGGATCTCTCGGTCTCGGGCCGCGTGTTCGAGGACAATGGCGTGGGTGGCGCAACCGCCCATGACGGCCTTGTCGCGGGCGCCGAGGCGGGGCTCGGCAATGTCACGGTGAAGGCCGTCGATGTCACGAACGGCACCGTCTATGCCCAGACCGTAACAGCAGGCGACGGCAGCTACACACTCACGCTTCCGCCCACGGCGGCCGGCCAGGCGGTGCGCATCGAGACGACGCTTGCGGGGCCCGAGTTCATCGCCGTCTCCGAGAGCCCGGGCGCGCTCCCCGGCCTCGTCAACGGGAGCACGAGCGACGGCGTCGTTGTGTTCACGCCGGCTGCCGGCACGGCCTATGGCGATGTCGACTTCGGGCAAGTACGCGAGCCGACGCTTGAGGCCGATCGTACCATCTCGATCCAGCCGGGTGGCGCGAGCCTGCTCGGACACAACTACACCAGCCAGACCGCGGGCTCGGTGACTTTCTCGATTGCGAGCGAGAGCCAGAACCCCTCGAGCTCTTTCTCGAGCCCCGTCATGTTCCACGACAGCGATTGCAGCGGCGGCATCAACGGCGGCGAGGGCGTTTTGCAAAACCCGGTGACGGTGGCTGCCGGCGATGTGGTGTGCGTGCTGGTGCGGGTCGAGGCGTCGGCGGGCGCGCCGCTCGGTGCGAGCCAGAGCTTCGATCTCCGCGCCGAGACGAGCTACTCCGGCACAAGCCTTTTGAGCAGCCTGAGCAACCGCGACACCGTCAATGTCGATGACGGCTCCAAGGTCGAGATCGTCAAAGAGGTGCGCAACGTGACGACCGGCGGGGCGTTCGGGACCAGCAACCAGGCGAGCCCCGGCGATGTGCTCGAGTATCGCCTCGTCTTCTCCAACCCGAGCAACGGGCCCGCAATCGACGTCAACCTGTTCGACAAGACGCCCGCCTACACCTCGCTCGATGGCGCCTTGCCAGCATTCACGACCGTGCCACCGGGCACCACCTGCGGCGTGGTCAAGCCCGCGGGTGGCGGCAGCGCGGGCTATCGCGGCGAGTTGCAATGGGCGTGCACGGGCGCCATGTCGCCAGGTGCCCTCGGTGAAGTTCGCTTTCGGGTCCGGCTCGATCCCTGATGCGCGGGCGCTTGAGCGGGGGGCGCTCGGAGCATTGCCTCGGGTCGGACCCGACCCCGGCATCCCATTGCCCGCCGGCTGGCACGGGCAGAGATGCCGCGGGATTGTGTCACTTGCCAGCTCATGCCGCATGAGCCGCTTCGCAGGCGCGCCGGGCTCGCCCCGCCCCCATCTTGCCCCGCCCCCATGCGGTTC
>WGBL01000282.1 GCA_015494375.1 Hyphomicrobiales bacterium
CTTCAAGGCGCGTCGGCGCCTCTTTCGGGCCGTCAACAATGTCTCGTTTGCCATCCGTCCGGGCGAGGTCTTCGGCCTTGTCGGCGAGTCGGGCTCGGGCAAGTCCACTGTGGCACGGCTCATTTGCGGCCTTCACCGCCCCGTTGCGGGGCGTATCATCTTTGCGGGCGAGGAGCTCACGGCGCTCAGGAGTCGGCGCGAGATCAACCGCCTGCGCCGGCAGATGCAAATGATCTTCCAGGACCCGTTCTCCTCGTTGAATGGGCGCATGCGCGTGCGCGACATCGTCGCCGAGCCCATTCGCTTTCACCGCCTTGCCGAGAGCCGCGCCGAGGTGCGGCAGATCGTCGATGACCTGCTTGAGCACGTCGGGCTTGGCCGGGGGGCGGCGGACAAATACCCGCACGAGTTCTCGGGCGGCCAGCGCCAGCGCATCTCGATTGCCCGGGCGCTCGCCACGCGGCCGCGCTTTCTCATCTGCGACGAGCCGACGAGCGCCCTCGATGTCTCGATCCAGGCGCAAATTCTCAATCTCCTCAAAGACCTGCAAGAGGAGCTCAAGCTCACAATGCTCTTCATCAGCCATGATCTGCCGGTGATCCGCCAGATGTGCGATCGTGTGGGCGTGATGCGGGGGGGCAAGCTGCTGGAGGTGGCCGAGACGGAGGCGCTTTTCGAGAGCCCCGGCCACGAGTACACCCGGCATCTTCTTGAGCTCATGCCCAAGCTCAAGGGGCTCGTGGCGGCCGCCTGAGGAGCCGGGCAGCGGTGGCGGCAGGGTCGGTTTTTCCCGCCGAGGCGGCTGAGGCCTGGGCGGTACCGGTAGCGCCGGTGGCATTTGTGGCGCCAGTAGGCTCGGTGGCGCCGGTGCCGTTGGCAGTATCGCCGGCATCCGAGGCAAGGGGCGGGGCAGCGGTGCGACGGCGCTGCCATTGCGAGAGGAGGACCGCGCCAAGCACGAGCCCCGCGCCGAGGAATTGGTGCCCGGCTAGGCGCTCGCCGAGCAAGGCAAAGCCGAGCGCCATCGTAAAGACGGGCTCGAGGTTCATGATCATGGCCGTGGGCGAGGCGCCAATGCGCGCCAGCCCCAAGTACATGAGGAGAAAGGCGAGCGAGTAGCTGGCGATCGCCGCAGCCATCCCTGGAAAAGGTGCATCGCCTGGCCAGACCATGGGCGGCGCGCCCGTGGCTGCCACCAGGCCGAGCGTGACAAAGAGGCCAGTGATCGACATGTGATAGGTGGTCACCACCGGATCGCGCTCGGGCACCAGGCGCTCATTCCAGAGAAAGGTGATCGCAAAACAGAGCGCAGCCGTGCTGGCGAGCCCAAGGCCGCGCAGATCAAAGCCCGCGCCGCCAATGTCAAGCGCCAGCGCAAGGCCCAGGAATGCCACAACCAGGCAGGCGCACTGGGCCCAGCCCGGCGGGCGGCGATCGAGCAGGCTCGCGCCGAGGGCCGTGAAAATGGGGAAAGTGTAGAGCGCCAGAATCGCCAGGCTGATGGCGATGAACTGGAATGAAAACAGCAGCGCCAGCATGCCACAGACATAGACGAGGCCACTGCCAAGCCCGCCCTTGAGGTCGCCGATGGCCAGTTGCCGCCGCTTGCCGATAAGCGGAAATAGCGCAAGGCAGGCGAGGATATAGACGGCAAAGCGCACGATCACCAGAGCCGTCACGGTGCCGCCCGCCGCATAGTAGAATCCTTGCGCGACATTGTTCACGCTGAGGAAGAAGGCGGTGCCGAGGGCCATTGCGGCGCCCACGGCCTCGGCCCTCGGAGTGGCAGCGGCTCTTGGGGCGGCGTCAACTCTTGAGCTGGCAGCGGTTCCTGGGACGGCGTCGGCTCTTGGAGTGGCGTCGCTCCGGGGGATCGCGTCGTTTTGGGAGACGGCGTCGCCCTGGGAGATAGCCTTGCTCTGGGCGGGCTCATATGGCGCGGTCATGGCAGGGCCTTCATTCCGAGGGCGGAGAAGCGCAATTCCTAAGGCACCCCAATAGCACGACCCATAAGCACCTCATAAGGATGAAGGAGCAAGCAATAAACGCTCGCAAGCAAAGCGGCAACCAGCCTGCACCCACCCCGCAGCAACGACCCGATTCCCATCTCAGCGCACAGCAACGGCCCAAAGCCCGTCCGATGGCGAACGGCCAATAGCGGTCCGGTGGCAAACAGCCGTGCCCAATGCGGCTTGTTGCCTGGTTGAGCGCGTCAGGGGCTTGGCGTATATCCGGCCCAGACCGGCAGCGGGGCAAGAGGCAAGATGCGGCATTCCCTAATCCATTTCGAGTGTCTATTTCGACAAGCGACGTCGAGGGTCGGCTTTCCGCCGGATGCCCCGCTTGTCCAATTGTCCGTTAAGTCGCGTCCCTATTGCGTCCCTATCATGCCATCGTGTCGCCCGCGGTTGGGGAATGCGCCACGGCGGCACCGCGCAGCACCGCCGGTTCGCACTTGGGTTCGGCAAGATGCGGCCATAGATTTGCCATAACCTCGCGAATCGGGTGCGGGATCGCGAGCGATCGCGAGCGAAAGGTTGTCAAGCGATGAATTCGACCGAATTCGCCCACCGTGAGCGGCGGAATGAGCAGCCAAAGGCGCGGGCGCGAGATCGTGCACAAGCAACAGAAAACCGGGCAGAAAAGGTGCGGGCAACAGCGCCGGATTGTACGCAAAACCTGGGCGCAGGCGGGCGGCGCTGCACCTGCACGCTCGCGGCGTGGCTGAGCCTCGTTGCCTTACTGATTGCCGGTCTCAATTACCTGACGATCGGCGCCTCGCCACTGGCGGCGCAAGAAGGCGGCAAGAGCATCTTGAGCGCATCCAGTCTCGATCGGCTGATGGCCTGGCTCAACAGCCAGCAAGGCGCCCGAACCGTTTTCATCCTCGCCCTTGGGCTGGTGATCTTCCTCGCCTTCCAGCGTTTTCGCCGCACCGAGAACTACCGACACCTGAGCCGGGCCTTGACGAGTGAGGTCCTGAGCAACTGGCGGCTCGTGCTTTTGGGGCTCACGAGCGTTGTGCTTTCACTCGCATCGGGCTGGACCACCTGGGACGGGATGACCAACTTCACCCAGAACCCCGTCCTGAGCTTTCTCATCACCTTCGGCATTCAAGGCGTCATGCTGATCGCCGCCTGGCTTATCGGCGAGACCTTTGCGCAAAGCTTTGCCGGCACCGGCACCAAGCCTGCGGCCAGCATCATCTGGGCCCTTTTCCTCGTCGCCGGCATTGTCGTGATCGCCATTGTTGCGGCTATCCTCTGGGGCGGCCAGGACACCGCCTTTTATCGCTGGCTGGCGGGGCTGGCCGAGAGTTGGGCCAACCTCGTGGGTGGCGGCGTTTTGGCGCTCTTGTTGCTCGCGGCCATCATCTATGCGGTCTCGAGTCACGAGATCATCGGCCCCTATATTCGCGGCGCCAAGGTGATCCTGCGCAACCTGCCGCTGTGGATCATGTTCTTGTCGTGCATGGCGGTCTCGGTTTTCTTCTCATTCGATTCGCTGTTCTCGACCATCTTCCCTGAAGACGAGCGCCGCCGCGCGGCCGAGCTCAGAATCCAGAACAGGGTCTCGGGCGTCATGTCCGACGTCCTTGCGCGGCTCGGGCAGCGTCGCGCCGAGGCGCGCGAGGCGCTTTTCCGCTCTGCCGCCTGGCGGGATTTCGATCGCGATCTGACGCGCCTTGTGACAATCGCGACCGCTGCCCCTGAAGCCTTGCAAAAGCTCAAGCTCTCAAAGGTTGCGGCCAAGAGCGCGGCCGAGGAGGCCGAGCGCAAGATCATCTCGCGTGCCGAGATCGACCGCGACACACTGGCTGCCGAAAAGGCACGCCTTTCTGAAGAGCTCGCACAATTGCGCACCGCGCGCCGGCCCCTTGAGGAGCGTCTCGGCAAGCTCAAACAGGACCTGAGCGCAATCGAGGACAAGATCCTTGCCGCTCTCGCCGAGGCCAAGGGCGAGGCCCAGGGCGTGCGTGGTACGGGCCGGGCGGGGCGCGGGCCGATCTATCGCGAGAAGATGAAGCTTGTGGCCAATCTGCGGCTCGATGCCGAAGAGCTCAAGGGCAGGATGGCGCGTCTAAGCCGCGAGCTTGGCGCCATGAGCGATCGACAAACGGCGATCGAGAAGCGGCTCGCCGCGATCAGTGAGCGGCTGGCAGCGCTCGAGGTGGCCAGGAAGGCGGCCGAGAAGCGGTTGGCGGTGCTCGAGTCAAGCCGGCTCGGCGATCTTGCTGCCAATCTCGATGCGGCGGGCGGTATCGAGACGCTCGAGGAGATTCGCATCGCTTTTCGCAGAGAGCCCAAGCGCGCCGATTTCGACCGCATCCAGAAGCTTTGCGGCTCTCTGCTCGCCACTGTGCGCACGATCCCCGAGCTCGCACAGAAGGCTGAGGGGATCGACTGCGAGCCCGAAGCCGCCAGTGAGGCGGCGGCGCGGGTCTTTGCGCTCGATGACGCGATCGCCGCTTTTGCCGCCAATTGCACCAAGACCGACAAACTCATCCACGCCAATGCCGACGCCACGCTCGACTTTGCCCGCGGTTGCATCCAGTCGTCGGGGCTTGCTGGCAATGACACCGCCGAGTTTCGCGATCGGATCAACCGGCTGGCGCTTGCGCGCGATGACAAGGCGCATCGCTTTGTCGTCACCGTCAATGCCTTCCAGGATGGCAACCGCCTCGCCTACCTGGCGCTCGCCATTGCCCTTGCGATCGACGGGCTCGTCTTCATGTCCGGGCTCTTTGGCGCCAATGTCATCCGCTCGCCCCTTGCCGACGCCCCCATCAGCGCCGACCGCACGGCGAGCCAGCTCGAGACGACGGTCAACAATGCGCTTGGGCCAGAAGGCGCCTATCGCTATGCCTCGGCGCGCCTTGTGCTCGATGCCATTCACCGCACAAGCGACAGGGAGGGCTTTGCGGGCGAAGTCAGCTTGCTGAATGTCGCACCTGCCGATGCGGCGCGCATTCGCAATGTGCTCAGTGCGGGCGCGACCTTAAACCTCGTCAAGATCGATCCCGAAAGACCCGATCACTATCTCATCCGCTCGGAGTTTTTCGAGTATCTCAATCTCGTTTGCGAGCGCCAGCTCCAGCGCGATCCCGAGCTTCGGGAGAAGGTCGGCGCCGAAGGCCGTGCGCTCGAGAGCGAGCGGCTCCGCAAACGCGCAAGCGAAGAAGAGATTGCTCACCTCGTCAAACTTCTCGAAGCGGCCGCCGAGCCTTATCTGCAAGCTAGTGCAGACGTCGTGCTGCGGCTGATGAAGCCCTATTCGGGTAAGGGCCCCTATTCGAACATTATCGATCTGAATGAGCGGATGAAAAAGCTTCGCGACGTGGCACTGCAAGCATTCGAAGGCGTATTTGCGAGCAAGGGGC
>WGBL01000283.1 GCA_015494375.1 Hyphomicrobiales bacterium
GAACAGCGATGAAACGGTCTGTTCATGTCCCATTCATGTTTGCAGAACGCGTCCTTGAAGGCGCTGGTTCTCAGCGATCTTTGAGCAAGTGGACACCTCGAAAAACTCGTCATTGCCGGGCGTGACCCGGCAATCCAGAGCGGCAAACGCCGCGTTTTCGGCCCCTGGATCACCCGGTCACGCCGGGTGATGACGTGAAAAAGAGGTTTTTCGAAGTCTCCAATCGGGCAAATGGCGCAGCTTGGCGAGGATGGCCCCGAAGGGACCAAGATTGATGCCCGGTTGGGGCGCGCGCCAGGTTGAGGACAGGATAAGAGTGTGTGCGCGTCGGCGCTTATGGGCAAGTGAGGGAGCGGGAGGGAGCAGCAGCTGGCCAAGGCAATGATGCTTCATGCGACGCGCAATTTCCATGCGGCGCACAATGTGCGGCAAGGCGCCTCGTGTCGGACGAGGGCGCGCTTGCGGCCACCCCCACGCCCATGCCGACGCCCAGACCAGCGCCCAGTGAGGCTTTTGCTTACGGCCTTCGGGCCTTTTCCAGGTGTGGCGGAAAACGTCTCCGCCTCGCTTGTTCGCGCGCTGCAAGCGGAACTGCGCTCTCTGCCGGGGCTTTGTGTCTTTGTCGCTGAGCTGCCGACACTCTGGCGGGAGGCCGAGGCCGCGCTGCTTGTCGCACTCGGCGAGGCGCGCCCCCATCTCGCCCTCCATTTCGGTGTCTCGCAAAGCAGCGGCGGTTTTGAGCTCGAGACGCGGGCGCGCAATCTTTGCAACGGTCTGCCCGATGCGGCCGGCGCCACCGCTCAGTGCCGGGCGATCGAGCCCGGCGGCCCTCCTTGGCTCCAATGCCCCCTCGATCTGGCCCACGCCCGCCGAGCCATTGCGGCAACCGGTGCCCGGGCAAAGCTCTCGCGCGATGCGGGCGGCTATCTCTGCAATGCCGTCTATTACCGCTCATTGCTGACCGCTCGCCGGCAGGCGCCCGGCCATGGCGCACTGTTTGTGCATATTCCGACACATCTCGGCGGCTGCCAGGAGAGCGAGGCGCCACCCCCGCAGGGCTGCGGCATGCCGTTTGCCCTCGCCCGGCGTGCGGGGCTTGCGCTCATCGCAGCGCTCATGAATCGGAAGCCAGAAACCTGAAGCCAGAAACCAGAAGGGGGACGCGGCGCGCGGCGCTGTCGTCCCCGAGATCCCGCGGCCGCGGCCCTTCCCGTCTTGCACCGTCCTGACCCCGCGGGATTGTCGGGGACCCATAACCCCGAACCTCTCAGAGGCATGGTGTTCATGGGCCCCGGAAAGAAATGCGGGGCGAAGGCGTGCTTGCCGGAAGCGACATTGGCCGCATTTCTTCCGGGGCGACAGACGGCGCAAGCCAGCTTCTGTCATCTGACACCTGATACCTGACACCCGACACCTGGATCTGGCACCTGACACCTGAACCCGGCTCTGCTCAGCGGCCCTTGAAGCTCGGTTTGCGCTTCTCCACAAAGGCCGCCATGCCCTCTTTCTGGTCCTCGGTGGCGAACAGCGACTGAAAGAGCCGCCGCTCGAACCGCAGGCCCTCGGCGAGCGGGGTCTCGAAGGCGCGGTTGATAGCCTCCTTGGTCATCATGACGCTCGGTGCGGAATAGGAGGCGATTTTCTCGGCCGCCTTGATCGCCTCGTCGATGAGGTCATCCACCGGCACCACGCGCGAGACGAGCCCGCAGCGCTCGGCCTCCTCGGCGTCCATCTGGCGGCCCGTCAGGCACAGGTCCATCGCCTTGGCCTTGCCGATTGAGCGCGCCAGCCGCTGTGTGCCGCCCGCCCCCGGCATCACGCCCAGCATGATCTCGGGCTGGCCGAACTTGGCATTGTCGCCGGCGATGATGAAGTCGCACATCATGGCAAGCTCACAGCCGCCGCCGAGCGCATAGCCGGCCACAGCCGCAATTACCGGCTTGCGCAGGGCCGCAATGCGATCCCAGCCGGCCAGAAAGTCCTCCCTATAGGCCTCCATATAGGTCTTGCTCTGCATCTCCTTGATGTCGGCGCCTGCGGCAAAGGCCTTTTGCGAGCCCGTGATCACGATGGCCCCGATTGCGTCGTCGACCTCGAACGCATCGAGCGCCTCGCCGAGCTCGGCCATGAGAGTGGAGCTCAGGGCATTGAGCGCATCGGGTCGATCGAGGGTTATCAATCCGACATGCCCGCGTGTCTCGACGATGATGTTCTCATAGGCCATGTGCGACACTCCTCAGGTTCGCGAGGTTGTTGGATCGTCTGCGGCCCGCACGTCCACGCAGCGACACGCTCTTGCGCGCAATTGTGATCAGCGCTGGCACGTGCCGCAATAAAAACTTGCGCGAGCCGATTGCACGATTCGGCGGATTTTGCCAGGGCATCCGGGCCGCGGGCAGGGGTGTCCGGCGCGGTCGTAGACGGCAAAGGAATGCTGGAAGTAGCCGAGCGAGCCGTCGCTTTGCATGTAGTCTCGGAGCGATGAGCCGCCCGCGGCGATGGCCTCGCACAGCACCGCCCGGATGGCGGGCACGAGCCGCTCGGCGCGGGCGCCGGGGATTGTGCGGGCCGAGCGACGCGGCGAGATGCGGGCGCGGAAAAGCGCTTCCGAGGCATAGATGTTGCCGAGCCCGGCGACGATCCGTTGATCGAGCAGCGCGGCCTTGATCGGTGTCCGCCGGCCCGCCAGCGCGCCATCCAGATAGGTAGGCGTAAACTCATTGCCGAGGGGTTCGGGGCCGAGGCCCGCGAGGTGGCGGCAGTGGGCCAGTCGCTCCTGCGCAACAAGGTCCATCATCCC
>WGBL01000284.1 GCA_015494375.1 Hyphomicrobiales bacterium
GGCGATCATGCGGCCATCGCCCGCTGGCGCCGTGCCGAGGCCGAGCGCATAACCCGCGAGCGCCGCCCCGACCTCTGGGAGAAATATCTCGCTGCTCAAAAGAGTGGAAAGAGCGGGGCAATCGGCCGGGACGCCGTTCGCAGGGACACTAGCAGGGACACTAAAAGCGAATGACGCGCAACCAGCGCGCGACATTGAGCAGGCTCATGGCGGCGGCGGCCACATAGGTGAAGGCGGCCGCCCGCAAGATGCGGCGCGCGGCCGGGCGATCCTCGGGCCGGATATAGCCGCCCTTCTCGAGCACCGGCAAGGCGCGGCCGAAGCTCGCGTCGAACTCGACCGGCAGCGTGAGCGCATGCATGACAATGGTGCTGGCCATCACCAGGGCGCCTGCGAGATAGCTCATGATAAAGATGACCGGCGACTTGCTGAGCAACATGAGAAAGGGGGAGGCCAGCATGATGATGCCTGCCAGGCGCTCGACGCCGCGCATGCTCTTGGCCATCGCCGTGCGTTGCTTGAGCGGGCGATAGTGGGTGGCGTCCTGCATGGCATGGCCCACCTCGTGGGCGGCGATCACGATGGCCGCCAGCGAGCGGCCATGAAAGCGCTCGGGCGCAAGCCGCACCGCCTTGGCCTCGGGGTCGTAATGATCGCCCTCCTTCGAGAGCTCGACCTTGACCTCGCCCAAGTTCATGGCGTCGAGCAGGTGGCGCGCAAGCTCGCCGCCGGTGCCCGGGATGTCGGGGCGCTCGGCCGAGTAGCGCGCAATCACCCCCCTCACCCAGGCCTGCGGCAGATAGGCCAGCACGAGGATGCCAAGCAATGCGATCAGCAAGAGCGACATGGGGCTATCATGCCATCTTTGTGGTGGCTTGTGTCGGATTATGGTGATTTGTGCCGGATTTTGGTGCCTTGTGTCGAGCAACGTTCGATGGCTGCACCGCCGCCGTTCTAGCAAGCTTTGTTGTGATCTCGTCGGTTGTGATGACAGCGAGGCCCGTTTGGCTTCTCCTTGACTCCCCACGCGGGAACGAGGCGCACATGAACGAGAGGCGTAGATCATCAAACAGACACAGCATCAAACAGACACAGCGCGACGTCCTTGCCGTCAAACAAACGACCTGGGCATTGCAGCGAAGCGCTTGATCGTGCGCGCTCCTTTCGGCAATAAAGCCTCCTTCCGGCAACAATGCTTCCTTCCGGCAATAGAGCGCTTTCAACCTCAAGGCGCCTTCAACCACGGCAATAGGGCGGCGCGCCATGGCAGACCTCCTCCTATCACTCTTGCTGGTGGTTGCGCTCTTTGCCCTTTTGGCGAGCGGCGTCTGGGTCGCCTTTTCACTCACCCTCGTCGGCATGCTGGCAATGGCGCTGTTCTCGAGCGCGCCCATCGGCCAGGTGCTGGCAACAACGGTCTGGGGGGCGAGCAACTCCTGGGCGCTGGCGGCCTTGCCGCTATTCATCTGGATGGGCGAGATTCTCTTTCGCTCGCGCCTTGCCGAGGACATGTTCACCGGGCTTGCCCCCTGGATGGGTCGCCTGCCCGGGCGGCTCTTGCATGTCAACGTCGTGGGCTGCGGGATTTTCGCAGCTGTCTCAGGGTCTTCGGCGGCGACGGCCGCAACCATCGGCAAGTTGAGCATCCCTGAGCTCGCCAAGCGGGGCTATCCCGAGAGGATGGTGATCGGCACGCTCGCAGGCTCAGCCACGCTCGGGCTTCTCATTCCGCCCTCGATCATCCTCATCGTCTATGGCGTTGCCACCGAGCAGTCGATCGCACGCCTTTTTGTTGCGGGCATCTTGCCGGGCCTCATGCTGATGGCGCTCTTTGCGGGCTATGTCGTGCTCTGGTCGCTTGTGAACAAAAGCCGCCTTCCGGCGCCCGAGCCGCGCCTGCCGCTTGGCGAGAAACTGCGGCGGTCGCGCCGCCTCTTTCCGGTCATCGGCCTCATCCTGGGGGTCATCGGCTCGATCTATGCGGGCATCGCCTCGCCGACCGATGCCGCCTCTGTCGGTGTGCTGCTGGCGCTCTTGCTGTCCTGGTCGAGCGGCTCGCTCAGCCGCGAGACGTTTGCCGCCGCGCTTCTCGGCGCAACCCGCACCTCGGCGATGATCGCCTTCATACTGGCAGGGGCGGCGTTTCTCACCGTCGCCATGGGGTTTGCCGGCATCCCACGCACTCTCGCCGAATGGATTGCCGCCATGGAGCTCTCGCCCTATGCCCTGATCGCTGCACTGACCGCCTTTTTCATTGTGCTCGGCTGCTTTCTCGACGGCATTTCGGTCGTCGTCCTGACGACGTCGGTGATCTTGCCGATGGTGGAGAAGGCAGGCATCGACCCCCTCTGGTTCGGCATCTATGTCGTGCTTGTCGTCGAGATGAGCCAGATCACGCCGCCCGTGGGCTTTAATTTGTTCGTGATCCAATCGCTTACGGGCCGCAACATTCTCGAGGTTGCGCGCGCCGCATTGCCGTTCTTCGCGCTGTTGCTGGTGGCGGTGCTGCTCATTGTGCTATTTCCCGGAATTGTGACTTGGCTGCCCGCAACGATGCTTGCCGGGGGCGGCTGATTGGGCGCGCCCTCGCGCGCCTCTTTGGCTATGATCCTGCTATGATCTGACATTGCTTTGGCTAATGGCTGCAGGTGCTTGCTGTGCTCGGCGCCCGCCAGTGCAGGCAGGCAGCGCAGCAGCCATGCAATCCAAAAGCCATTCCAATCCAAGAAGCCCGAATGCTCTCAGCACCGAGGTCCAAGCCCCGTGAGCCGAAACCAAAAGCCCCCGACATCAAGCGCCAGCCATTCAAAGCCGCCTGCATCTGCACAAGGCCCCCGCAAGGGCGCAGCCGATACCCCGCTCGTCTCGGCCGCTCACCTTGCCTCGGGTGAGTTGCCGGAGCTGAGCGAGGTCGAATTCGGCATGATCGTCGCCGGCCACGCCTTCGAGCGCTGGATGGTACGCTGTATGGCCGCGAGCGGCTATCCCGACATGGGGCCCATCGATGTCCTCGTCCTCCACACCACCCATCACCGCGGGCGCCCCAAGAAGCTCGCCGAGATCGGCCTCGTTCTCAACATCGAGGACGCCCACATCATCTCCTATGCTGTCAAGAAGCTCGAGCGGCTCGGGCTTGTCGAGACTGGGCGCCAGGGCAAGGAGAAGATCGTGCAGGTGACGGCCAAGGGCCGGCGGGCCGTCGCCCGCTATTGCGAGGTGCGCGAGCTCTGCCTGATCGCGCCATTCCAGGCGCTTGGCGAGCAGCCGAAGCTGATGCAGGAGCTCGCCCGTTTCCTGCGCGTCCTTTCGGGCCAATACGATCAGGCGGCCCGCGCCGCGACCTCACTATGAGCCAGGTGCCTGGTGTCACGTGTCAGGTGCCAGATGACAGGCTTGTCATCCTCGGGCCGTGTGGGGCATGAGCCCCGTCACGTGACCCGAGGACCCAGCATGAGAAGCGGCGAAGCCACATTTTTGCTTTTCTTGGGCCCGCCCTCCGCCCCCTGCTAGCCGCCGGGCGCGTGACGGGGCGAAAGCGGTTCCGGTGAAATCA
>WGBL01000285.1 GCA_015494375.1 Hyphomicrobiales bacterium
CAAGTGCGCTCAACAGTCCTGAGAGTCGTTGAAAGGTCATGATTGGATCTCCTTGAGGTTTTTCATCTTGCTTGTTTTTTTCTCCCGAATTTCGTTGCCTCGGCCCTGTTGTGTTGGCGCATAGGAGCGGCTCTTTTGCTTCTCAGAGCCCTTGAGAGCCGCTTTCTTGTCGTCACGGCTTTCCCTCAAGAGGCGGTCTTTTCTCAGGGCCCTTCTCTAATCGAAGCTGTTCTTCACACAGGACCGCTTTTTCCCATAGCCGTCCTCTCTCGGAGCGGTGCGCATGCATCGCCAAGCCGCGGCTTGCCCCTGGTTCGCCCTTTTCCAACTTGGCTCCTCGGCTCCTCAGCTCCTTGGCTCGACCTAGGAAACCGAAGGATCAGCTGTTCCGCTCCAGTTCGGCAAACTCCTCACCCTCTGTCGCCCACTGCAAGCCGTGGAGCCGCCGGAGGGCCTCGAGATCAATCACGGGCGGCATCTCCGCCCATTCGCCCTCGAGCAGTCTGGCCGGCTGGCCCTCCTCGCCCAGGTGATCAACGACAGCAAGCGCGCCGGCGAAATTCTGGCCCTCGGTGTATTTGTTGACGGTGATCAGCGTTCCGATGTCCGCGGCGAGTGCCGCCCTCAGGCCAATCTCAGAATCCTCGATGGCAAGGCAGTTCTCGCCATTGAGCCCAAGGCTCTCGAGCGTCCGCCTGTAAACATCGGGGGCTGGTTTCTTGCGCTGTCTGCCATCACCGGTCGAAAGCACATCGAAGATATCCTCGGGCGCGCGCCCCATTGTGCTCATCGTAAGTGAGCGCAGATTGCCAAGGCTCGTCGTCGTCGCCACCGCCAGCCTGATATCGCTCCGCCTGATTTCCTCGATAAGGCGCTCGATGCCGGGGCGCAGCGCAAGCGCGCCGGCGGCCACCTTCTCGGCGAATATGGCAGTCTTGCGGGCATGGAGATCATCGATCAAGTCCTTGAATGCCTGCTCGCTGCGCACCTCGAAGGTCGGTGTGTAGTTCTGAAAGAAAAAGGCGAGCCGCTCCTTGCCACCGGCCACCTGCAGCAACTCGCCATAAAGGTCGCTGTCCCAATGGAAGTCGAGCCCCTTGGCGCGGAAGGCCTCATTGAAGGCCTCGCGATGGACGTCCTCGCTTTCCGAAAGCGTTCCGTCGACGTCGAATATCACCGCCTTGAGTTCCATGGGGCTTCCTATGGCCGAAGGAATGGCGCTCAGGCCGCCTTCCACTTGATGGAGCAGCCCATCGACGGGATTTGCTCCTCGGGGCCCTTTCCGGTCTCAGCCACCTGTTTCATGGCGAGATAAAGATCGCGCCTCAAATCGGGCGGCCCCTCCTCCTTGCGTGAGGCATCGAGCCGGCCCCGGTATTGCAGCTCAAGATTGGCATTAAAGCCAAAGAAATCGGGTGTGCAGACCGCGCCATAAGCCCGCGCCACGCTTTGGTCGGCGTCGTGGAGATAAGGGAAGGGGAAGTTCCATTCCTGCGCCACGGCGACCATGCGCTCAAAGGAGTCGTCGGGATATCGCTCGGCGTCATTGGAGCAGATGGCGACCGAGCCGATGCCGAGCTCGGCCAGATCGCGGGCATCACGAATGATGCGCGCAAGCACGGCCTTCACATAAGGGCAATGGTTGCAGATGAACATGACGAGCGTCCCGCGTGGGCCGCGTACATCTGCGAGCGACCAGGTTTTGCCATCGACGCCCGGCAGCAAGAAGTCGGGCGCCTTCCAGCCGAAATCGCAAATGGGTGTCTCGACTGCCATGAGCTTCTCCTAAAGGCGCGGTTCCGGGCGACCGCCGGTCCGGCTTTCCCTAAAGGCGATCTCGCCCCTCTCTAGATACTGGTTCAGGCGGCCGAACGCGCCCCCACGGCGGCGCTGCGAATGGCTGCGATATTGGCGGCATAGGCCTCTTTGGTGCCGCCCTTGAAGACCGCCGATCCTGCGACCAACACATTGGCGCCCGCACCGGCAACGAGTGGCGCGGTTTCGGGCGTCACCCCGCCGTCGATCTCGATATCGATGGGCCGCTCGCCCACCATCTCACGCACGCGGCGCACCTTCTCGACCACCGATGGGATGAACGCCTGGCCGCCGAAACCCGGGTTGACCGTCATCAGCAAGATGAGATCGAGGCGATCAAGCACATACTCGATGACGTCTTCGGGCGTCGAGGGATTGAGCGAGACACCCGCCCTTTTGCCAAGCGCGCGGATGGCCTGCAAGGAGCGGTCGAGATGGGGCCCCGCCTCGGCGTGAATGGTGATGATGTCGGCGCCCGCCTCGGCAAAGGCTTCGAGATAGGGGTCGGCCGGCTCGATCATGAGGTGGACATCGAAGACCTTTTGCGAATAGCCGCGAATAGCCTTGGCGACAGGCGGGCCGAAGGTGATGTTGGGGACGAAATGACCATCCATCACATCGAGGTGGATCCAATCGGCGCCGGCCTCGTCGACCGCGCGCACCTCCTCCCCAAGCCGCGCAAAGTCGGCCGAGAGAATAGACGGCGCAATAATGATGTCGTTGTTCATTTGGCTACTCACTTTGTTCAATGGGGCTCGTCGAGGGGACCGACCAGAGCCCCACCGGGCCGGCGAAATGAGACGGGAGCGCGGCCGGTCGCAACCACATCAACCGCATCAACCGCTTTATGTGCAAGCTCCATGCGCAATGGGTGCGATGGCAATCAGCAATCCAACATGGCTCCAGCTAAAGAAGGCTCCAGCCGAGGCTCCAGCACGCATGAGGTCATGCGGCCCGCACCCGGCTCGCCGATGACCCGTCAACCAAAACGGGCGGCGATGACGCTGTCCTTGAGGACATTCACTTCGAGCTCGGTCTCGGCCAGTCGCGACTCCAAGAGATCGCGAATGCTGAGAAAGCCCTTGATCTGGCCGTTCTCGAGGACGGGCAGATGGCGGAAACCATGCTTATGAAGGAGCCCGCGGGCATGATCAATGGTGTCGTCGGGCCCGCACGACACAACGTCCTCAGTCATGATGTCGCGGACGCGCAGCTCGCCCACTTTGGCGCCGTGCTCTGAAAGGGCGCGAACAATGTCGCGCTCGGATACAATGCCGACCATGGCGCCTTCGGCATTGCGCACCGGCATGGCGCCGATGTGCTTGGCACTCAGGATGGTGGCGATGGTCTCGATGGTATCCTCCGGCCGACAGCTAACGACCGTCTGAGACATCTTCTTGAGTAGTGAGCCAACCGTCATACGCTTTTCCCCTCCCTCAACCAGGTAACAACTTACGTCCGACGCCCTCCCATCTTATTCCCCTCGGCTCTAGCAGTGGTTTTCATGCGTATTTCGTCATCTTTATTCTTGCCTATTCGAGGCCTCGTTCGTCAATTCGCGTTGCCGCGCGCGTCTTTTCGAGAGAGTCTTTTTGAGGCGGCCTTCGCTCTATTGATGGCTTTCCCTCGGGTTTTCAAAGCGCGCCCCTCTCAGCCTTTCCTGCCGCTGCCTTGGCTTTTTTGGCGCTCCTCTTTGAGCAATGTCGCCCATTTTGTCGTGGGCGTCAATGTATTCGAATATTTGAAAACGGCACCCATCCCCGGCCCCTGTGTCCGAGCTTGTGCGCAAACACTCGCAATGCATTCGGAACCATGGCCACCGCTACGGCCACCGCTGGCGTCGGTCCTCGCACGAGGCCGGATGCGCGCGATCCCCGCCCTTCAATCGTTTCAATCATCGCCCCTTGCCTGACAAGGATCGTGTGGTCCCTCGCCAACCAGGGATCCAGCGGCCGCTTACCCGGTTGGGCGCCACTCAATCGCAGACATCGCCAATCTCACCGAGCTCGCCAACTTCGCGGTAATCGATACTGATCCGCTCGCCGGCAACAGGGCGAAAATGTTCGTCGGCAAAAGCGACATGGTCCGGGTGCTCGCGATAGCTGTCGATCACCGCCGGATGGCAAAAGCGCACAAGCCATGTGTAGCGGTAGCTGGCCTCCGGTTTGACCGCCTCGCCCGTAAAGACGGCCCGCACGCCGGGGATGGCGCCGAGCACCTCTCGGCCCCGTGCCATCATGGCCTTGGTGCCATCGTCGTCGAGGCCGTCGACATTGTAGATTATCAGATGCTCGACGGGGCGCCAGGGTGTTGCCGCAGCAAGCACGTCAGCGGCGCGCCCGGCCGAGCCCCAGAGGCCGATGCAACGGGCGACCTCATCGGCGATCGCCTCACGCACACCCGCCACTAGCCCCGTATAACCCGCCGCGCCGTCTCGGCCCGCATTCTCCCGGATGCGGGCGCCGGCCCGGTCGGCAAGTGCGGTGTAGTAGTTGATCTTGGCCACGCCGCGGCTGATGAGGCCGCGGAACTGCTCGTCGCTGAGACCGGTGCCGCCGTGGATAACAAGCGGTATACCGAGCCGCCCATTGATGGCGTCGAGGCGCTCGAAGTCGAGCTTTGGGGTGCCTTTCATGCGGCCGTGAACGGTGCCGATCGAGACGGCAAGGAAGTCGACGCCCGTCTCCTCCATATAGCGTTCGGCCTCTTCGGGGGTCGTATAGGCGACCTCCCCCGGGTGCAGCTTGGCGTCCTCGCCTTCGACCCCCGGCACATAGCCGAGCTCGCCCTCCACCGGCACGCCGCAGCCGTGGGCCATCTCAACGACGGCACGGGTGCGCGCAACATTCTCATCAAAGGGCTTGTCAGAGGCGTCCACCATCACACCGTTGCACCCGGCATTGATGGCGCGGACGGCCGATCGGAGGCTTGCGCCGTGGTCGAGATGGACAGCCACCGGCACACGCGCCTGGCGTGCGGCATGCTCGACCGCCGGCATGATGGTGTCGAAGTTGAAATACGTGAAATGTGACTCTGCAAGCGAGAGGATAACCGGAGCCCGTTCCCGTTCGGCCGCTTCCAGGATCGCCTCGAGAAAATCGAGGCTCACGAGATCGAAGGCGCCCACGGCATAGCCATTGGCATGGGCATGGCTCAGCATGTCTTTCATATGGACCATGGGCATGGGCCGCACCTCATCGTGTGAGATTGGCAAAAAGCATCGGCAGCTTCTCGGGCAAGCGCTCGACCCGATCGACGATGGTGTAGTTGTTGGCGCCGAAGATGCGCGCGACATAGCGATCGGCCTCGGGGTCGAGCGTCAGGCAATAGGTCATGATGCCGTTTTTCTTGAGCTCCTCGGCGGCCTTCTTGGCGTCCATGCGGAGGTATTGCGGGTCGCGCTCGTCGATGTCGGCGGGCTCGCCGTCGGTGACGATGATGAGGAGCTTGTGGCGCTCGCCCCGCATGCGCAGGTGCCAGCCGGCATGGCGCATGGCCGCGCCCATCCGCGTCGAAAGCCCCCCCTTCATGCCCGCAAGGCGGCTTTTGACCTCTTCGTCGAAGGGCTGCTCGAAGTCCTTGAAGCGGTAGTAGTGGACGTCATGGCGGCCGTCCGAGGCAAAGCCATGGATGGCGAAGGGGTCGCCGATGCCGTTAATCGCGGTCGCCACCAGCGCCGAGGCCTCGCGGGTGAGATCGAGCACGGTTTTTTCGCTGCCGCGCACCGTCTCGTTGGTCGATTCGGAGAGATCGAGCAGAATGAGGGCCGCGAGATCGCGCCGGTTGATGACATTGCGCATGGTGATGCGCATGTCGGGCTGCAGCCCCAGCCGCAGCATGACCATGGCATCGACCGCAGCGTTGATATCGAGCTCGTCGCCATCCTCGAGCTTGCGCTGGCGCGCCATGCCCTGGGGCCGCAACCGGTCGATGATCTGCTTGATGCGATGGCTAATGCCTTTGTTCTCGCCAAGCACCCGCTCGATGATCTCGGGGTCGTCACGCCCCTGCCGGCGCTCATAGACGGTTGACCACGAGGGGCGATGGAGCTGGACGCGATAGTCCCATTCGGGATAGTGGAAGGGGTCCGAGACGGGCTCCTTGCCCTCCATTTCGTTGTACGAGATGCCCTCGTCCTCATAGGGGAAAAGCTCGCTCGAGAGCACCCAGATTTCCTGGGCGTCGTCGCCCGCGGTCTCGACGTCGACCTCGTTGACGAACTCCATGACATTGACATGGCGGCGCACCTGGCGCTCGCTCGCCGGCACATAGGCGACATTCTCCGACCAATCGAAATCATCGAGCCCCCAGATGAAGCGATTGTCGTCGCGATAGGGGACGGCGATGTTCTCGAGGATGCGCAGGCTGGGTACCGCCCGGCGCGCGGCAAAGATGTTGAAGAGCTCGAGCCCGAGCCCCCATGAGAACATGGTTTCTTCGCGATTGGCGGCGACATTCAAGCGGAATTGCCCGACGAGGTCGTCGATCTGGCGGTCGCCGACCTCGGTTTGGGGGTCGAGAAGCGCGCGCACGGTGCGCGTAATGAGCGGCATGGACTCGTGCTCGCCCGCGTGGGCACCATCGTCGATGATCAGCGAGGCCCAAAGCTGGCGAAGCCCCGGAAAGCGCTCGATCGCGCAGTACTCGATGCGGGCGTCCTCGAGAAGGCCGACAAAAAACCGCTGCGCAGGCGTGAGCGCCTCGGCCGAAAGCCCCTTCTGCGTATGGACCACGTGGGCCGCCATATGCGCCACCATGGCGCGGTAGAGGTCGAGGCCTGCGACCTCACCCACGTCGTCAACGGCATCGGGGAGATGAAAGGCGCCGCCTTCGATGAAGGGGCGGGCACCGAGGTAGTCGCCCGCCGTGGGGCGGAGGAAAAAGTCGCGCGCCCAAAAGGCGCGGAGATAAAAGTTGAGACGGCGCTGGATGTCGATAAACAGCGTGCCGCGGCGCTCCTGTTTGAGCACAGCGCGCGAGTCTTCGCTCTTGAGTCCGAAATAGTCGGCCTGGCGCACGAAATCGCGATGATACGCCTCGGCGCCGAAATCGGCCCAGCGCCGGAGCCCCGAGAGCGTGAGCTTCGATAACAGCTCGTCGATGACGCGGAACATGGGCCTGAGGCCCCGTGGCGCGCGTGCCGAGAGCCGATGGAGAAGCTGCAGATAGCCGCGCAGGAGCTCGGGATCGCCGAGCCTGCGGGCGACGCCCGGGAGCGAGGCGAGCATGCGTTCGAGCACCTCGCCCGAGACCATGGAGGCGAGCTTCAGGGTGGCGCCCACGACATCGCGAATGGCATCCTCGCCACACTCCTTGGCCACCTGCGGCATCTCGTCGAGGTATGTGACAAGCAGCGCGGG